>JAHEHU010000048.1 GCA_024639765.1 Eudoraea sp. | reverse complement strand
CTGAACCGTTTCACGCCATAATCGGGAAGATTCCAGTACGTTCGCCTTATCAACACAGCATAATTTACCTGACCGTTTCATGGCCATCTCAAAGCCTTTTTTTGCCAAGCGTTCAACTTCCTTTCGGGTATAGGTACAGGTATCATAGGCTGTATTGCCATTATCTTCCCTGCCTCTTTTGCCAAAATAGATACCTCCTGTAAGTTCACGTAGGAAAACCAGATCTGTACCTTCGATACGTTCTCTTTTTAAAGGGGACTTATCTATCAGCGATGGAAAGGTAAAGGTGGGTCTAACATTGGCAAATAACCCAAGTTTTTGACGCATTCTTAACAAACCTTGTTCCGGTCTTACCTTGGCAGAAGGGTCGTTGTCAAACCTTGGGTGCCCAATGGCGCCAAACAACACGGCATCTGAACTGGCACATATGGCATGTGTTTCTTCCGGATACGGATCGCCTACGGCGTCTATAGCGGCAGCTCCTGTTAAAGCAGGCCTCCAGGTTAGTTCATGATCATATTTTTTTGCAAGGGCATTGCATACTTTTACGGCCTGGTCAATTACTTCAGGGCCGATCCCGTCACCAGCTAATAGCGCAATAGTTAATTTCATGTAGTTGAGTCTGTTTATCTAGTTAGATAATGTTGAGCATTTTTTCGGTTGCCTTGATGGCAGATACAGTCTGATCCGAATCTAACCCTCGCGTGGCAAATTCTTTGTCATCTAACTGCCAGGTAATGATTGTTTCACATAAAGCATCAGAATTACTACCCGGTGGTATTCGGACCGCGTAGTCGATCAGATTAGGTAAACTACGTTTTTTTGACCGGTATACTTTACGCAGGGCATTCATAAAGGCATCGAACTGACCATCACCCTGTGCGTTCTCTTCAAATACTTCCCCGTCTACCTCTACCGCCACGGTAGTCGATGGTTTTAATCCTTTAGAGTGCGTAAGGACATAAGACTTAACAATTACCTTCTGCTGAATATCTTCAGTGTCTAAGACATCGGATATGATGTATGGCAGATCTTCTTTGGTTACCCGCTCTTTCTTGTCTCCTAATTCTATGATCCTGGCAGTAACTCTCTTTATTTCCTCATCATTCAGGGTAAGGCCCAGTTCCTGTAAATTCTTTTGAATATTGGCCTTTCCTGACGTCTTACCAAGAGCATATTTGCGTTTCCTGCCAAACCTTTCCGGTAGTAGATCATTAAAGTATAAGTTCTTTTTATTATCTCCATCTGCATGTATACCAGCTGTTTGTGTAAAAACATTATCTCCAACAATAGGTTTATTGGCAGGGATCCCGAAACCGGTAAAAGCAGACACCAATTTACTTACTTTAAATAAAGAAGATTCTTCAACATTGATCTTTAAATGGGGTAAAAAATCATTGATTACAGCCACAACACTGGCCAAGGGTGCATTTCCTGCACGCTCACCCATTCCGTTTACGGTTAAATGAAGACCGTGGCAACCTGCTTTAAGGGCTTCCATGGCATTGGCTACACTAAGGTCATAGTCATTATGGCCGTGAAAATCAAAATGTATTTCAGGATATCGCTGAATTATAGTCTTTAAAAATGTAGCGGTTTCTCCCGGGGTAAGTACCCCCAACGTGTCAGGTAATAGAATGCGTTTCACAGGCTGGGTGGTTAAGAAATCCAGAAACTGATACACGTATTCTGGAGAATTACGCATGCCGTTGCTCCAATCTTCGAGGTAGACATTGGTGATGATCCCAACCTTGGAAGCCTGATTGATAACCGATGCAATTTCAGCAAAATGTTCTTCAGCTGTCTTTTTTAACTGGTGGGTTAAATGATTCAGCGATCCTTTGGTTAGGAGATTTTGCACTCTTGCGCCGGCTTCGAGCATCCACTGTATAGACTGCCCATTATCTACAAAAGTAAGTACCTCGATCCGTTCTTCATACCCCTTTGTCCGTGCCCATTCCAGAATCTGTTTTACCGACTGGAACTCGCCTTCAGATACCCGGGCAGATGCAATTTCGATACGATCAACCTTTAGTTCATCCAACAAAAGCTTAGCCATAGTTAGTTTCTCAGAGGCAGAAAAAGAAACTCCTGAGGTTTGTTCACCGTCCCGTAAGGTAGTGTCCATGATCTCTATGGTCTTCTTTGGTATTTTCATCTTCTCGGATGATTTAGTTCCTTCTTTATGCGAAGGAGGTGTCGCTGTGTGTGGCATAGCACTGGTTGTTTTTTACAAGGGCATATCTTTGGCAAAATTCTCAATTTCACCTTTCATGCTTAACAAGTAATCAATATCATCATAACCATTGAGCATATTGTCTTTTTTATAGTCGTTGATCTCAAATGATTCGCTGGCACCAGTGTCATTGATAGTAATGGTTTGTGATGGGAGATCAACAGTGATCTGAGCCTTAGGACTTGCCTCAATAGCTTCAAAGATCTTTTGCAGAAAAGCAGCACTTACCTGAACCGGCAATACACCAATATTAAGACAGTTATTCCTGAAAATATCGGCAAAAAAGCTAGAGACCACACATCGAAATCCATAGTCATAAATAGCCCATGCCGCATGCTCTCTGGAGGATCCTGAACCAAAATTCTTACCTCCCACAAGGATCTTTCCGCTATAGATCGGATTGTTCAATACAAAGTGTTCTTTAGGAGAATTGTCAGGATGATAGCGCCAATCCCGGAAGAGGTTATCTCCAAATCCGGTTCGTTCTGTAGCCTTTAGAAAGCGTGCCGGAATGATCTGATCCGTATCTACATTCTCTATAGGAAGTGGAACTGCCGTACTCGTTAGAACATTAAATTTATCGTATGCCATGGTCTTTTCAGTTATGCTATTTCTAATTGTAATAGTTCTCTGGGATCTGTTACTTTGCCCGTTACTGCAGCTGCTGCCGCTACAAGTGGACTAGCCAGGAGTGTCCGTGCTCCGGGTCCCTGTCTGCCCTCAAAATTTCTGTTTGAAGTACTAACCGCGTATTTCCCGGCAGGTATCTTATCATCATTCATTGCCAGACATGCCGAACAACCAGGCTCCCTTAGTTCAAATCCTGCTTCCTCTAAAATGTCGAGGATTCCTTCTTCTTTAATGGCTTCCTCTACACGGTGTGAACCGGGGACCAACCATGCTGTTACATGATCTGCCTTTTTGCGTCCCTTTACTATTTCGGCAAAGGCCCGGAAATCTTCTATCCGCCCATTGGTGCAACTACCCAGGAATACAAAATCTATCTTCTTGCCAAGCATGGCATCACCCTCATGGAAGTTCATATACTCCAGTGATTTTTTATAGGTTGCCACGCCACCTTCTAACGCTTCAGCCTTGGGTATACCAAGGGAAATACCAATACCCATTCCGGGATTGGTGCCATAGGTGATCATTGGCTCTATCTCAGTGCCATTAAAAACTACTTCCTTGTCAAAAACAGCATCGTCATCTGTCCGCAGTGTTTTCCAATACTCCATGGCGGTATCCCAGGCAGCTCCTTTCGGAGTGTACTCCCTGCCTTTTATATAAGCGAATGTCTTTTCATCCGGGGCAATCATTCCACCCCTGGCACCCATTTCAATACTTAAATTGCAGACCGTCATCCTTCCTTCCATAGACATATTCCGGAACACTTCCCCGGCATATTCAACAAAATACCCTGTAGCGCCAGATGTAGACAGTTGAGATATTATGTATAACGCAACATCCTTTGGGGTAACTGCTTTGTTTAACGAACCATCAATGGTGATCCGCATTTTTTTTGCCTTAGGCTGCATAATACATTGTGAAGAAAGTACCATTTCCACCTCCGAGGTGCCAATACCAAAAGCAATGGCTCCAAAAGCCCCATGGGTTGAAGTATGGGAGTCCCCACACACAATGGTGGCACCCGGCAGGGTGATGCCATTCTCCGGCCCTATAACGTGTACAATTCCGTTTTTTTCATGCCCCAATCCCCAATATGGAATACCGTGTTCTGCGGCATTCTGTTCCAACGCCTTTAGCTGGTTAGCAGATAAGGGATCCTTCACCGGTAAATGTTGATTGCGTGTTGGCGTATTATGGTCAGCCGTTGCAAAAGTCCTATCAGGATAGAGCACTTTGCTTTTTCTGTTCTTTAATCCAAGGAAGGCCACAGGACTGGTCACCTCATGAACCAAATGACGATCTATAAAAAGTACATCGGGGCCATTCTCAATTTTCCTTACTACATGGGCATCCCATACCTTATCAAATAGTGTTTTCTTTGAACTCATAAATAGTATTTTCTAAGCTAACAAATCTAAAAATAACCGTGTGGAAACGAAATTGGACTCACTTAAAATTACGATGTTCAAACTGCCTTATAAGCCCTTCTTTTAAAGAATATTCCGTTAACTAATGTAGTTCCAGATATTTTTGTGCTTTAATAAGCGAGCATACATGACCCTTAGCGCTTTATTTTTTTCAAATTGCAAGCCTGGATCTTCATTGAGTACCTGTATGGCATAATACCTGGCAGTTTTAAGGATATCATTATCCTTTACAATGTCTGCAATTTTTAGATTCAGTAGTCCGCTTTGCTGGGTCCCCATAAGATCCCCGGGGCCTCTTAGTTTTAGATCTACTTCGGCTATTTCAAAGCCATCATTTGTGCGTACCATGGTCTGCAGCCTTGTTTTAGCTTCAGCAGACAGTTTTTGGCCTGTCATCAGAATACAATAACTCTGATCTGCTCCACGACCTACACGACCGCGCAGTTGATGTAATTGCGACAGCCCGAATCGCTCTGCACTTTCTATGATCATTACCGTAGCATTGGGGATATTGACGCCTACCTCTATGACCGTTGTGGCCACCATGATCTGTGTTTCGCCTTTCACAAACCTGTTCATTTCATAATCTTTGTCCTCCGATTTCATTTGGCCGTGAACAATGGAGATCTGGTATTGGGGTAGGGGAAAATCTCGTGCCATGCTCTCATAGCCATCCATTAAATCTTTGTAATCTAGTGCCTGAGATTCTTGAATCAAAGGATAGACCACATAGACCTGTCTTCCTTTTTTGATCTCATCTTTTAGAAAACGAAATACCTTAAGCCTGTTGGCATCAAATCTATGTACCGTCTTTACAGGTTTTCTACCCGGAGGAAGCTCATCAATGACCGAAATATCAAGATCCCCGTATAAACTCATGGCCAGGGTGCGTGGAATAGGAGTGGCCGTCATCACGAGAATATGCGGAGGTATATCATTTTTGTGCCATAGCTTGGAACGTTGTGCCACACCAAACCTGTGTTGTTCATCTATAATGGCCAGTCCCAGATTATGGAATTGAACCTTATGCTCCAGTACTGCATGTGTCCCTACAAGTATATGTAGTTGCCCACTTTCCAATTGTTCATGTATACCCTTTCTATCCGATTTTTTCACAGAACCGGTGAGCAGAGCAATGTTGATGTCCATAGCTCCTAAAAGTTCTTTCAGTCCATTGAAATGCTGATTGGCCAGTATTTCTGTTGGTGCCACAAGGCAAGACTGAAACCCATTATCTATAGCCAAAAGCATACTCATAAGCGCTACAATGGTCTTTCCTGAGCCTACATCTCCTTGTAATAGCCTATTCATCTGCGCATTGCTTCCAAGATCGGCCCGTATCTCCCTCACCACTTTTTGCTGGGCACCCGTTAATTCAAAGGGGAGATGATCCTTGTAAAAGGTATTAAAATACGTGCCAACCTCTGAAAAGGGAAAACCTTTTATCTTTTGCTTTCGAAGTAATTTCTTGGAGATAAGTTGTAACTGAATATAAAAGAGTTCTTCAAATTTTAACCTGAATTGTGCCCTGGCCAACATATGCTGGTCCCTTGGAAAGTGAATATTAAAAAGCGCCTCGCTGCGAGATATGAGTTTTAGATCTTCCAGTAACTGAACTGATAGTGTCTCTGTAAAACTTCCTTTTGTTTCCGAAAAAAGTTGCTTCATAAGGTTACTAAGAACCCTGTTGGTGATTCCTTTGTTGCTCAACTTTTCAGTAGAGGGATAAATAGGTTGCATAGCAATGCGCAGTCCTTGTTCGTGATCTGTGAGTAGTTCCATGTCCGGATGGGGCATAGAAAATGTACCGTTGAACCAATTCGTTCTCCCAAAGATCACATAGGGAACATTGATCTGTAGTTGTTCTTTGATCCATTTCTGCCCCCTGAACCAGACCAGTTCCATTTCCCCTGTGTCATCTATAAATGTTGCGACAAGCCGTTTCCCTTTTTTTTGCTCTATGGTTTTGAGGTGAACTATCTTCCCAATGAGTTGAACCTCTGCGGAGTTACGTTCAAGTTCAGTTATTTTGTAATACCTGGTCTTGTCAATATAGCGGTTTGGGTACAGGCTTAAAAGATCTTCATAAGTCTGAATGCCAAGTTCTGAAAGCAAGGTCTGAGCACGGTTTGGGCCCACTCCTTTTAGGTAGGTGATAGGGGTCTGTAAGAGATTGGGATTCATTCGTCTAATTTAACGGTTAACCTAGTGAACTGCAACAGATCAAAATACTAAATTTGAAAAGTGAAGTATCCACATATGAAGAAATACATTCTTTTAGGTTTGCTATGTTGGAGTTGTAGTTGGTTATTTGGCCAGACCAACTCAAAAGTAGATTTCCTAAAAGGAGAAATAGACCTCTTCATACAGCCAACAAATAAGACCATAGATGGTACTATAAAGTATCTGTTGGAAGTTGCAGAAAAAACAAATGAAATTTCTATAGATGCCCTAAACATGCAATTTAGATCGGTACTTCTAAATGGACGAAAGGTGAAATATTCCTATGACGATCAGCATCTTGTTCTCAATAAAAAATTAAAAGGGGATAAAGAATATATATTGGAGATTTCCTATAGCTGTAGACCAAAACAAGCGGTTTATTTTCTGGGATGGGATGATGACATAGATCAAAATGAACAGATCTGGACACAAGGGCAGGGGAAAAACAACAGTCACTGGGTACCCTCTTTTGACGATATGAACGAAAAAGTAGAGTTCGATCTAAGCATAACTTTTGATAGAAATTACTCGGTGGTTGCGAATGGAAAATTGATCAACACTTCCGAAAATGAACAACTTAAACGCTGGAACTTTAACATGGCACAGCCCATGAGTAGTTACCTGCTGGCCTTTGCGATAGGAAATTATAGTTCTGAGGAACTTGTTTCCAGTAACGGGATCTCTATTTCTACTTATTTCTATCCCCGGGATAGTATGTTGGCAGAACCTACCTTCAGATACAGTAAGGAGATCTTTGACTTTCTGGAAAAAGAAATAGGCGTTCCATACCCCTGGCAGAACTATAAACAACTACCGGTGCGCGACTTCCTATATGCAGGGATGGAGAATACAGGGACTACTATTTTTTCAGAATCATACATGATAGATTCTACTGCTTTTACTGACAAGAATTATGTGAATGTCAATGCCCATGAACTTACGCATCAGTGGTTTGGCAATTTAGTAACAGAAGTAGATGCCAGCAGTCATTGGTTGCATGAAGGCTTTGCCACATATTACGCTTCCTTGGCGGAAAGAGAACTCTTTGGAGAGGAGTATTTCTATTGGTTACTTTTTAATAAAGCGCGGGAATTGGAAGAACTTTCCAGAAAAGGGGAGGGGGAATCTTTGCTGGATCCTAAGGCCGGGAGTATCACTTTCTATGACAAAGGTGCTTTGGCCGTGTATGTGCTCCATCAACGTCTGGGAGATTCTAGTTTTAAAAAAGGGATACGTGCTTTTTTAAATACGTATCAATTTAAGAACGCTTCGGTATCGGATCTGATGGAGGTCATGGAGGGGATCAGTGGTCTAGACTTGAGTGATTTCAAAAAGAACTGGTTAGAGGATACGCTTTTTCACTCTGAAGAAATATATACTACCCTGAGAAAGAAATGTCCTCCCATAAATATTTTTATTAGAATGCAGCGCGAGCTTATTACAAGTTCAGAAAACAATGAGACTATTTTGAAACAATATTGGGATGCTACTTCCTCTTCAGAAGTAAGAAAACGAATCATTTACCTATATTATAAATCACTTTCGCCAGACTTCCTTAGAATGGCATTTAAGACAGAGGATCTTAAGGTGCGCCAGGCTCTTGCGCTTATTCCCGGGCCAATTCCGGAGGGATTGATCAACAACTATGAATCATTGCTATTAGACCAAAGCTACATCACTATTGAGAATACCCTATACAGGCTTTGGATACAACGTCCGGAGCAGCGCATAAAATATCTGGACCAAACCAAATCACTGGTAGGATTTTCGAATAAGAATATCAGGCAATTATGGTTGCTTTTGGCTATATTAACAAGGGACTATGGAACCTTGGATGAAAGATCACAATACCGAAAAGAGTTATTTGGGTATACGGCAGTTTACCAGCCCATGGAGGTTAGGCAACTGGCTTTTGGGCTGATAGGGGAGGTGTTCCCATATACGGATCAAAACTTAAAGGATCTGATCAATGCAGCGGTTCATCCTGTATGGCAATTTAGACAATATGCCAGAGGGGTCATAGAAGGGTTGTTAGGGAATGAAGAACAAAAACAACGACTTAGTTTATTGTTAGACGCGCTTAATGGAGCGGAATATCAGTATCTTTCTTTAAAAATAAAGCAAGAATGAGAGCACTTGTCATTTCGGGAGGTGGAAGCAAAGGAGCTTTCGCAGGTGGGGTGGCCCAATATTTAATGGAGCAACGCAATCACAACTATGACCTTTTTTTGGGCACCTCTACTGGCAGTTTACTTATCTCACACCTTGCACTACGAAAAATTCAAAAAATAAAGGACGTTTATACTTCAGTTAACCAGGATAATATTTTTAGTAATTGCCCTTTCACAATTCAAAAAAAACACGGAGTCTCCAGCATTGGAATAGATCACTGGAATGTTCTTAAGAACTTTTATCACGGAAGCAAAACATTTGGGGAGAGTAAGAATCTGTTAACGCTAATTAGAAATACTATTACACAGGAGGAGTTTGAAACTCTAAAACATGGTCCTAAGGAAATTGTGGTCACGGTCTCAAATTTGTCTTTAAACCAGATTGAATACAAGTCTATCAATGATTTTGAATATGACGACTTTTGTGAATGGATCTGGATCTCATGTAACTATACACCATTTATGAGTCTGGTGCGCAAAGAAGGCTGTGAATATGCTGATGGGGGATTGGGGAGTATGGTACCCATTGAGGAAGCAGTAAAGAGAGGAGCCAAAGTTGTGGATGCTATCATACTTCATACGGAAACGACCCATTTTAACAGGATGCCTTCAAGAAATGCGTTCTCACTCCTGACCAATATGTTTGCATTTATGCTAGACAGGATAGAAAGACAAAACATCCGTATTGGAAAATTTGTGGCCAATAACAATGATGCTATCATCAATTTGTATTATACCCCTACAGTACTAACAACCAATTCCCTGATCTTTGAGAAAGATAAAATGACCTCCTGGTGGCAGAGCGGATTTCAGTATGCCGATCTGAAAAGTCATCAGCACAGTCAGTTACAGATGGACCTGGAGTAATCACCTACCAAAGTTCGCCTATCTCCCGCTTAACATAGGCAAGGGCGGTGGCTGAAGGTGATTGCTTATCCATGGTTTCATTGAGAATGTCTTCCCTTAGTTTGTCTGAAGAATCAGATTCACTCATTCCGGCACGCCTAATGGCTTGTATAGTAGCATTTTTGGCCGCTTTAATGACATTCCAGCATTCATCACTCATATAGATCTGCTGCGACAGATTGTGGTCAAATTCATTCTCAATATTCTTGATCAATAAATTTTCGTAGGCGGCTTTGTCTGCCGACTTTGGAGCGACCCGTACTACGAGATTGGGAATAGATATTCGTTCCAGGAAAAGTGCCAATCTTTCATAGGCTTGCAGCCTGATGGGCAAGGTATTCTTCTGAGAGTCTTTATGAAGCAAATAACGTCTTCTGCCTTCTTCATTTTTGGTGTGAAGTCTGAAAAAATAAAAGGCAACTGCCCCTGTAACTACCGCTGGTAATAAAAAGCCGAATAATTGAAAGATTCCGTCTCCGGTCATGATGTTGAGTGTTTTGTTGGATTTACGAAACTACAACGCATAGAATTATTAAAAAGTATAAAATAGCTAGTATCGTCAAATCCGGCTGTTACATTTTCAGCGTCACTTACTTCATCATCTCTTTTACTGTTTTATAAAAACCTTCATAAGGAGGTTGCACCTTTATCTTGGTAGTGGTCTCAATACCATCAAACCCATATTCGCTCTTGCCGATGGCCTGCATCCGCTCTGGAGCAATACCATAGGTGTCCATTAATACCCTAACAACAGATGCCGCCTGAAGCGCGCTGAGATCCCAGTTGTCTGTTAATTTTAGTGTTTTGAATTCCAGGGCGTTGCTATTGGTTTCAACCAATATTCTTAAGTTTGGTTGTTGTTTCAGTACATTTGCGATCTTTTCCAAAACAGGTAAGGCATTTTCCACTACCGTAAAATTCTTATCCACTTCATTAAATAAAAATGTATTCTCAAGAACAACAGTAACTGCGCCATTGTTGAGACCTGTTTTTGCATCCGTGCCCAGCACATTCTTGAATGAAGTAAGGAGAGCGAGCGTTACCGAATCAGTTTGGGTGAGCGCATCATTGATGGTTTTCAACTGTTTCTCTTTGGAACGAAGCGTTTCCAGGGACTTACTTATATTGTCTGTCTTCTTACTGGATAGTTCGGTAAAATTTGTGAGATTCTGTAGCAGTGAGGCGTTGGTAGTTTTTAATTCTTCCAACTGAAAATTTACCGCCTCCATCTCGGCCTTGTATGTAGCGGCTTCCTGCTTACTTGCCGAAAGCACGGACCGGGTATCTTGCAATTCGGTCTCCAGTTCACTTACCTTCAGTATTAATTCCTTTTTGTTTTGAGCCCATCCCGCACCGGTCATACAGACCATCAATACAAGACTCAAGCAGCTTGTAATTTTTGATTTATATTTCCTCATTATGACTTGTTCAAATAATCTAAACTCAATTCAGTTAGTGCTTTAACCCCTAGAAGCAGACCACTGTCATCAATAAGAAAGTCGGGGGTATGATGTGGAAAGGACTCCGTATTGCCGGGGGTCATCCCACCAAGGAAGAAGAAGAACCCTGGTACTTCACGTTGGAAATAAGAAAAATCCTCGGCGCCAGTAATGGCCTTATGCACTTCCAAATTGCCCTCACCTGCCACTCTTTGTAAGGTAGGAAGCATTGAGGCTACGAGATCTGGATCGTTAAAAGTGATGTCTGTAGCATCCTTAATCTCAATGGAAGCTTCACCGCCATATGCCTTCGCGATCATAGGCACCATTTCCATCATCCTCCTGTTCAGCTTATCTTTCATTTCATAGTCCAACGTCCTGATAGTTCCTATCATTTCAGCACTTTCAGGGATGATATTAAATCGAACTCCGCTCTTTATCTTTCCTACTGTTATAACGGCAGCCTCCTTCGTTAGCTCTGTTTCTCTGCTGATTATGGATTGTAAACCGTCAATGATCTTCGCGCTGATCAAAATAGGGTCTACTCCGGACCAGGGTTGTGATCCATGACTCTGCTTTCCTTTTACATTAATAGTAAAACTTTGAGCTGCAGCCATAGCACCTCCCGATTTATAGCGAATAACCCCAACAGGTGTTTGCGAATTTATATGTAATCCAAAAATGGCATCCACATCAGGATTTTTTAAAACACCCTCTTTCACCATAAGAAGGGCTCCTCCTTCTTCACCCGGTGGTGGGCCTTCTTCTGCCGGCTGAAAAATAAACTTCACCGTGCCTTTTATTTTGTCTTTGTTCTTAGCCATTACTTCTGCAACACCCATCAAAATGGCGGTATGAGTATCATGCCCACACGCATGCATTACACCTACTTTTTCACCGAGAAATTCTGAAGTTACGGTTGATTTAAAAGGTAGATCATTCCTTTCAAACACCGGCAGGGCATCAATATCTGCCCGTAAGGCTACTGTTTTACCGGGACTACCTCCTTTAAGAACACCCACTACACCCGTATGGGCAACACCAGTGGTTACTTCAATACCGAGGGATTTCAGGTGAGCAGCAATTTTTTCTGCTGTCTTAAATTCTCTGTTTGAAAGTTCCGGATTTTGGTGAATGTCTCTACGCCATTCAATGACCTTATTTTCCACATTCATATAGGAATCATTCAGGGCTGCATCCTGAGAAAAGCAGGAAAATGCAAACAATCCACATGTTAGTAAGAGTAATGTCTTTTTCATATGTATATATTAAAATTTAATAAGTCGATATCCTTCATTCTGTAATTGAATAAGAGCTGTCATGGCCGATAATCCGAATTGCACGCCTTCAATAGTTTCAGATCTTGGAAATGCCCGGGAAAATGAGGATTGTCCACAAAAGATGATCTCCGCACCGGCGTTAAACAGGGCTTCTATCATTTTCTTGTTAGGATTTTGTACCCCATAGCGTTTAAGATACGCCGTATTTGTTATAATGTCTTTAGAAGCCTTATTGTGAACAACCAAGACAACTTTCAAATGTTCCAATGGCACCCCGGCCTGGGCATGCATGTTCAGAAAACGGGCTGCTGTTTCAATACTTGTGTTTAATGCTTCAGGTGATTCCGGGCTATTCATGATATCAAAAACCACTTTTAACGGTTGGTCTAGTAGGGTTTTGTAGTCTGGATCATCTATCATCCACACCGCCCCAAAATCTTCTATTACCGGTCCCGCTTCCTTGGTCTGAGCGAATCCAAATGCACAGAATATTAGCAAGAAGAAGAGGTAACAACAACGTATTCCAGATCTCATAAAAAACAATAAGCGTTAAAGATATTCAAATTGTGTAAAATAGATACTCATTGTTTATAATTAATAAATTCCAGGTTTTAGCAACCCATCAATAATAGCTAACTTCCCGCTTTAAAACAGGGTATTTTTTGAAACAGTATTTAGATGATCTTAATGAGGCGCAGAGGGCACCGGTGGTGCATAAGGATGGACCATTAATGGTCATTGCCGGCGCAGGCTCCGGTAAAACACGCGTTCTCACCTACAGGATCGCACATCTTATGGCTCAGGATGTGGATTCCTTTAACATACTGGCCCTTACATTTACTAATAAGGCCGCCAGAGAAATGAAGAAACGTATTGCAGATCTGGTGGGTACTGCTGAAACCAAAAATCTCTGGATGGGCACCTTCCATTCTGTTTTTGCACGTTTATTGAGGTACGATGGAGACAAGTTAGGCTTCCCCAGTAATTTTACAATCTATGATACCCAGGATTCTCAGCGATTGATCTCTTCCATAATTAAGGAAATGGGGTTAGACAAGGATATTTATAAATACAAACAGATCCAGAACAGGATCTCCTCTTATAAAAATAGCCTGATTACTGTGAAGGCATATTTTCAGAATCCGGAATTGGTAGAGGCCGATGCCATGGCCAAAAGACCACGATTAGGTGAGATCTATCAGAACTATGTGGACCGGTGCTTCAAGGCAGGGGCAATGGACTTTGATGATCTATTGCTTCGCACCAATGAATTGCTTACACGTTTTCCGGATGTTTTATTGAAATATCAGGATAGATTTAGGTACATCCTTGTGGATGAGTATCAGGATACCAACCATTCACAATACTTAATTGTAAAGGCCCTTTCAGACAGATACCAAAACATTTGTGTGGTAGGAGATGACGCCCAAAGTATTTATTCCTTTAGGGGAGCCAACATCACTAACATTCTAAATTTTCAACGAGATTATGATGATGTTGCCATCTATCGTTTGGAGCAGAACTACCGTTCTACCAAGAATATTGTAAATGCTGCGAACGCCATTATCGCCAACAATAAGAATCAATTGGAAAAAGTTGTTTGGACCGCAAATGATGAAGGTTCAAAAATAAAATTGCACAGAAGCGTTACCGATGCTGAGGAGGGGCGATTTGTGGCAGGTTCCATTTTTGAGAACAGAATGCAATACCAATTACCGAATGGTCATTTTGCGGTATTGTACAGAACCAACTCCCAAAGCAGGGCAATTGAGGATGCCCTGCGCAAAAGGGATATCCCGTACAGGATCTACGGCGGACTTTCTTTCTATCAGCGAAAGGAGATCAAAGATGTCCTTTCTTATTTGCGTCTGGTGATCAATCCCAAGGACGAAGAGGCACTTAAACGTGTCATCAACTTTCCTGCAAGGGGGATAGGGCAAACTACCTTAGACAAATTAACGGTAGCCGCCAATCATTATGGAAAATCTATTTTTGAGGTCATTGAGAATTTGGAAAGAATAGATCTGAAAATTAATGCTGGTACCCGAAGAAAATTGGAGGATTTTATCACCATGATCAAAAGCTTCCAGATCATGAACGAAGGGGCAGATGCCTTTACCTTAGCAGAACATGTAGCAAAGAAAACGGGTATCCTGCTCGAATTTAAAAAGGACGGAACTCCGGAGGGTATTGCCCGTATGGAGAACATTGAGGAACTGTTGAACGGGATAAAGGATTTTGTAGAAGGACAAAAGGAATTGGCGGATGCCAAAGGAGATATCACAGAATTCCTTGAAGATGTAGCCCTGGCAACCGATCTGGACAAGGACACCGGAGATGATGACAGAGTGGCCCTGATGACCATACATTTAGCGAAAGGACTGGAATTTCCATATGTCTATATCGTGGGTATGGAAGAAGATCTTTTCCCCTCCGCTATGAGTATGAATACACGCAGCGAACTGGAAGAGGAGCGAAGATTGTTTTATGTGGCACTTACCAGGGCAGAAAAGCAAGCCTATCTTACCTATACCCAGAACCGATACAGGTGGGGTAAATTAATAGACGCAGAACCAAGTCGGTTTCTAGAGGAGATCGACGAAAAATTTATTGATAATCTTACTCCGGTTGACACTTACAGGTTTAAACCCCTCATAGATTCTGATATATTTGGAGAGGTAGATAAGAGTCGTTTGCGACAACAAAAACCAACAAATGGAACACCTCCCAGGGTGGGTAAACCGAGTACGGACCAATTGCGGAAATTGAGAAAAATAAGACCAGAGCTGGGATCACCAAGTGCGAGCGATTCATCTCTGACCCTGGATTTGAATGTTGGCACCCAAGTAAATCACAGCAGATTTGGTAGAGGAAAAGTATTAAAAATAGAAGGGGTAGGTAATGATAAGAAAGCGGAGATCCTTTTTGAAAAAGGAGATGTAAAAAAATTACTGCTTCGCTTTGCAAAACTGGAAGTACTACCCTAAGAGACACCATGGCAGATTTCATAAAAATATATAATGAAAATCCTAACCCAAAAGAAATAAATAGGGTAGTGGAAGTGTTGAGAAAGGGAGGACTTATCATCTATCCTACAGACACGGTATATGGGCTGGGCTGTGATATTACCAAATCCAAGGCATTGGAAAAAATAGCCAGAATAAAGGGAGTTAAATTAGAAAAGGCAAACTGGTCTTTTATCTGTGCAGATCTGAGTAATTTATCCGATTACGTAAGGCAAATAGACACCCCAACTTTTAAGATATTAAAACGGGCATTACCGGGACCTTACACATTTATTTTACCTGGAAATAATAATCTGCCAAAAGATTTTAAGAAGAAAAAAACTGTTGGGATACGGGTACCAGACAATAATATTACCAGAGCTATAGTAGAAGCCTTAGGCAATCCCATTGTTTCTACATCTATTTATGATGAAGATGAAGTCTTAGAATACACCACAGATCCCGAATTGATCTATGAAAAGTGGAAAAATCTGGTGGATATTGTGATTGATGGCGGATATGGTCATAATGTACCCTCTACCGTGATCGATCTTTCCAATTCCGAACCAGTAGTAGTGCGTGAGGGGAAGGGAAGTCTGGAAATTCTTTAAACAAAAAAAACCGCGAACAATTTCGCGGTTTTTAATACATCTTTCTGAAGACCTTAGTTGTTGATAGCCGGATCTTTCATTCCTTCTTCGATCATGCTATAAAACTGATCTAGTTTTGGAAGAACCACAATTCTTGTTCTTCTGTTCTTGGCGCGGTCTGCGGCATTGTCATTGCTTACTAGCGGTACATAGTAACTACGTGCTGCAGCGGTCATACGAGCAGGATCAACCTTAAAGTCGTTCTGCAGAATACGAACAATTGAGGTAGCACGCTTGGCACTAAGGTCCCAGTTGTCTAAAAGAACTCCACTACGATAAGGAACATTGTCTGTGTGTCCTTCTACCATAAATTCAAAATCGGGCTTATTGTTAACCACTTTGGCAACCTTTCCTAAAACCTCTTTGGCAGCAGATGTTACATTGTAACTACCAGAACTGAACAGTAATTTGTCAGAGATAGATACAAAAACAACACCTTTTTCAACACTGATCTCAATATCGCTATCATCTAAATTACCTAATACTCCTTTTAAACTCTGTACCAAGGATAGGTTAACCGAATCTCTTCTGGTGATGGCATCTTGTAATTTACGAATAGTAAGATCTTTTTCCTGAAGGCTTTCTAAGGACTTTTCAAGATTCTCAGCTCCTTTAGTGGTTAGGGTTGTAAGGTTCCCCATATTGTTTATCAATTCCTGATTGTTGGCTTTCAAAAAGGCATTTTGATCTTCTAAGGTCTTTAGTCGAGCAGTAGCTGTGGCTTTATCCTCTAAACAACTATTTAATTTAACGGTTGCAGAATTCAAAAGATCCTCAGTTTCTTTTTGCTTTGATTCCAGTTCCGCATATTTCTTTTGTGATACACAAGAAGACAATAAGATCATCATCCCCAGACTTCCCAATAATATTTTTTTCATAACTATACTTGATTTTAAATTTTTAATAATTGTTGTAAATGCTAGGTTTTATAGCAATTACCAAACAAAATTATACAATCGTCCAGTTGCTATTTTACTAACATTGTTAATCTTTTACTAAATTCTTGAACGTGTTTATTTTATATACGTAGTGAGACCATACGATGGACTTTGTTTTGTAGTATTTTTCAATAAAATTAGCTTTTTCTCTCTTGTGATACATTTTTCCAAACTGCCTGTAATAACTGAAATGGGCTCTGATCACAGCAATGCAATGTCTTCCTTTTCCTTGGAATATAAACCGCAAAGCCGCTAGGCCATCCAGTAGGAGACGGAAAAAAATCAGGACCAGGGCTTTTTTCCGGGGAAGGTTTTTGGTGATAGAGAAAAGAGAGTTCCTGAAATTAAGGTAGGTCTTCTTCGGATTCATGTTACTTAAGGTAGAGCCTCCTAAGTGGAATACTTCAGAGGTTCCGACATATAAGACCTTATACCCTTTGTTTTGGGCACGCCAACAAAGGTCTACTTCTTCCTGGTGGGCGAAATAATCCTCATCAAAACCGCCAAGATCATCATATACTTTTTTGCGAATAAACATACAGGCTCCGGTAGCCCAAAAAATTTCTCTTATGTCGTTGTATTGTCCTTTATCCTCTTCAAGTGACTGAAAGATACGTCCCCTGCAAAATGGATACCCCAACTGATCTATAAAACCACCTGCGGCCCCTGCATATTCAAAGAAATTTGGTTTCAAGAGATCTAAAATCTTGGGCTGAATGATGGCGGCTTCGGGGTGTGTTTCGAAGGTTTTTTGAATTGGTTCTAACCATTTGGGCGTAACCTCCACATCAGAATTCAATAGGCAATAGATATCCGCATCTACATGTGCCAGTGCGTCATTATACCCTTTGGCAAAACCACCATTTTCTTTGTTCTGAATGATAACAACTTCCGGATGGTTCTTCTTTACAAAGGATATTGAGTCATCAGTAGAGGCATTATCTGCTACTACAACAGTGGCTCCTTTTGAGTATTCAATTACAGAAGGGAGATAACGCTCCAAAAGGGCCTCTCCATTCCAATTGAGTATGACTACAGCTATTTTTAACATCTATGGGCGCCCTTATTTTAAGTCTTTGAACAATGGCATAAAAGCAAGGTTGCAAAGTAAAGAAATAATTTAGAAATGCCTTTGGGCCAGTCAGCTTAATCCGTAGCAGTTAGGTGTTATTTAAAAGGGGGAAGTTCCCTGAGAAATGTGTATTCAGATAGTTCATAGTCCATTTGGCAATAAAAGTGGTCTAAGCCATTTGTGACCATCAGATAACGGGCTCTGAGATCCATGTTATACCTGGCAATCTGATCGAAGACCGTTTTCGTGATCTTAATTTTAGGTGCCTTACATTCAATCAGGATTTCAATAGAGCCATCCGTATTATAGACCACAATGTCATACCTTTTTCTCATTGAGTTGATCACTAATTGTTTTTCAACATTTATATGACTAAAGGGATACTTTTTATCCATGGTTAGATATTGAATAACGTGCTGTCTAACCCATTCTTCTGGTTGATAAACAACAAATTTTTTGCGGATCACATCAAAAATTAGGCGTTTATTTTCGCTATTTTTGAACCGAAACGTATACCCGGGAAAATTCAAATTTTCCATACCACAAATTTGATGAAATTTTTTTGATGGACGAAGTAAAGCGGCTTATTGATGATATTCGAAAGGGCAATATCAAACCTATATACTTCCTTATGGGTGACGAAGGGTATTACATTGACCGTATTGCCGAATTCATTGGAAATAATGTCCTTTCAGAAGAGGAAAAAGGGTTTAATCAGATGACACTTTACGGGAAGGATGTTTCTATAGATGATATCGTTTCAAATGCCAAAAGATATCCCATGATGTCCGAAAGGCAGGTGATCATTGTAAAGGAAGCCCAGCATTTATCGAGGACTATCGAACAATTGGCCACATATGCTGCCAATCCCCAACCATCCACTGTTTTGGTGATCTGCTACAAATACAAAAAGTTAGACAAAAGGAAAAAACTGCATAAAGTATTAAAAGCACCGAACGGTGTACTTTTTGAGAGTAAGAAGTTATATGAGAATCAGGTTTCAGATTGGATCAGAAAAGTACTAAAAAGTAAAGGCTTCTCAATTTCTCATAAGGCATCTATACTCTTGGTTGAGTTCCTTGGCACCGATCTGAGCAGAATTCATAATGAGCTGGAAAAGCTTGAATTAGTGCTTCCAAAAAATACAGAGATCACCCCGGATATCATAGAAAAACATATTGGAATTAGTAAGGATTATAACAATTTTGAACTTAAGAAAGCAATTGGCGAGAAGGATGTGATGAAGGCCACCAGGATCATTACATATTTTTCACAAAACCCCAAAGACAATCCCTTTGTAGTTACCGTGTCCCTATTGCATACCTTTTTCTCGCAGCTACTACAATACCATGGTTTACACGATCATTCAAAGCGAAATGTAGCCAGTGCTTTAAGGATCAACCCTTATTTTGTTGATGAATTTCAAATTGCGGCCAGGAACTATTCCATGAAAAAGTCGAGCAGGGCCATCTCCTCTTTACGTGAATTGGATCTTAAAGGGAAAGGTGTAGGCTCTTCGAATGTTGCTCAATCCGACTTGTTGAAGGAGTTACTAGTCAAAATAATGTAGTCTACTACTTTTTATCGATACTGTATTTTCCGGGACCTAAGAATATGATCGCTATAAAAAGGACCAGAAAAAGTAGCGCCTTTTCTTTTACACCGAATGGGTCCGCACCATGAACAATAAAGGCCGCTACGGCCATTGTAATTGCCGTGGGAACAGCTGCCCAGCGAGTTTTATAGCCAATGATAACCAGAATCGGACATATGAATTCACCTATAATAGCCAGAAAAAGTGATGGGGCGCCTCCCAATCCTAAGGGATCGCCAAACTCTAAATCACCAGCCAACAATTTTTGAAATTTTGGGATACCATGAGTAAGCATCAGTGCGGCTGCACTAATTCTTAAAAATGCCAAACCGAGGTTATATTGAAGACTGTTTTTCATGATACATTTGGGGTTATGTTAATTAAATGTAAAGTTTTTTTACAGAAAATCATCATTTTGGGAAAGAATATTGTCAATTTCGGAAACCAGTACATCACAATTTCCCCGGTTAAAGGAAAGAGGAGGTTTTATTTTAATCACATTTTCGTGGGGACCATCAGTACTTACTAAAATATGCGCATTCCGTAATTCATTCTTAAGAATAAAGGCTAATTCAGTATGAGGTTCGCCATTTAATCTGTTCAATTCTACTCCCAGAAACAAACCATGTCCCCTTACGTCTGCTATGACAGCATGTTTATTTTGTAGGCCTCGTAGTTGATCTATTAGATAATTTCCGGTTAGTTTGGCATGTTCCTTTAAGTTCTCTTCTTCTAGTACAT
>JAHEHU010000119.1 GCA_024639765.1 Eudoraea sp. | reverse complement strand
CCAAAGGGGCCCAACTTGTAAGGTTGGCAATTCTAGTGTCATTTGAAGGGTGGGTACTCAAAAATTCCGGAGGCGCCTGTCCCCCTGAACTGGCCTTCATGCGTTTCCACAACTCGGCGGCTTCGTCTGGGTTATATCCCGCAATAGCCATGATCTGAAGACCAATCCTGTCTGCCTCTGTTTCATGACTGCGACTAAAAGGAAGCATTACTCCTACTGTAGAACCGATGCCATAGGCCTGGTTAAAAATATTCCTTTTCTCGGGATCATTGATAGCAATGTTTCCTGCCACCGCAACACCCTGTTGTACCATCCCTGCACTCATTCGTTGAGCCCCGTGATCTGCCAA
The DNA here is from genome assembly GCA_024639765.1 of Eudoraea sp. Classification (GTDB taxonomy): domain Bacteria; phylum Bacteroidota; class Bacteroidia; order Flavobacteriales; family Flavobacteriaceae; genus Muriicola. Next base: position 6,117 of record JAHEHU010000119.1, on the reverse strand, counting down.
TGCATGAGCTACTTCATGACCCATGACGACCGCTATCCCGGTCTCATCGAGGCAAATGGGTAAAATACCTGTATAAAATACAATCTTACCACCAGGCATACACCAGGCATTGACCATTTCATTTTGTACTAAATTGTATTCCCATTGATAGTCTTTGAGATATCCTGGATATCCATTTGCCGTAAGCCATCGTTCAGCTGCAGTTGCAATACGTTGCCCAACGGAAGTGATCATTTTCGCTTCATCGGACCCCTGTACAACCTTGTTTTCTTTTAAAAATTCATCATATTGGGCAAATGCCGTTGGGAATATGGCATTATTCTGATAAAAATTAAGGGTACTTTTCCCCGTAAACGGATTAGTCTTACAACCCATTAGTAATAACAGAACTGTCAGGGTTATTAATATGTTCTTGGACATGGAGGTATACTTTATTTTCAAATTACAAAAAAAATCACTTTCCTAAAATGTGAAGGGTGGTAAAATCTTTGGTAACATGAATGGTATTATTGCCATTCATCTTAACATCCTTGAGGGCAATGGTTTCATTGTCTAATTGAATGGCCTTTATTTTAAATGGAAGCCCCATAAGATTTAGTTTAAAGGTCTCATAGGTGGTAATAAAATTACCATCCTTGAATTGCTGAATAATAAGCTCATTCTTCTTCCCGGTGAGCTTAAAATTTCGCAGACTGTATTCCCCTTTCGTGTAGTCATAGCCATCCTGAGCATCTTCATAGACGTTAGAATTTTCTGTGCCTACTTTATAATACACGTCTAATTGAAGTTCTTTTAAGGTTAATTCACCAACATATTGTTGTACCGGATATTTAGGAATGATAGCGCCTTCTTTGATAAAGATCGGGATCTTATCTATATCAGCTTCCACCCATTTCTCAGTACCCCCTTCTATCGTTTCATTCGTCCAATAGTCATACCATATTCCTCTGGGAACATACATGCGTCTTCCCTTTGCATTAGGCTCTTGAACCGGACAAACCAGTATTTGTTCTCCAAAAATAAATTCATCGGTTCTGAAATGAGTTTGGTGATCTGCCTGGTCAAAGTAGACCAAGGGTTGTATCATGGGTACACTTTCCTTAAAATATCTGTAAAAAGCAGTATACAGGTAAGGTAACAACTGGTATCTGAGCTCTATGAATTTCCGTACAATTTTGGTGACCTCAGCATCAAAGGACCAGGGTTCCTGATCTCCGTGATCCCCACTACTATGAACCCTGCAGAACGGATGGAAAATACCCAACTGTATCCAGCGCGCAAAAAGCTCTCCATTAGGTTGTTCAGCAAAACCACCGATATCTGTGCCTACGAAAGACATTCCGCTCAGGCACATACGTTGTACCTGAACATTGGCGATCCACAGGTGTTCCCAGGTGGCCACATTATCGCCTGTCCAGGTAGATGAAAAACGTTGAGCACCGGAGTAGGAAGCCCTTGTGATCACAAAAGGTCTCTTGGGATACACATATTTCTTCACACCTTCATAGGTAGCCCTAACCATCTGCATTCCATATATGTTGTGTGCCTTTCTATGACTACAGGGATGGCCATCATAATCATGACGTGTATCCAAAGGAGCGGTTTTGGAAGGTACTTCCATCATTGCCGGCTCGTTCATGTCATTCCAAACGGCATGTGCCCCTACTTCGGACATTAGTTCCTTATAAAGTCCGGCCCACCACTCTCTTACCTTTGGATTGGTGAAATCTGGAAAATTACATTGACCCGGCCAAACTTTTCCATTCATCAATGGGCCATCGGCTCTCTTGCAAAAATAGTCGTTCTCAATTGCCTCCTGGTATACCCAATAATCGCGGTCTACTTTAATTCCCGGATCTATCATCACAACTGTCTTAAAGCCATCCTTATTGAGATCCTTGATCATGGCCTTGGGATCGGGGAATTTTGTTTTGTCCCAGGTAAAGCAACGAAATCCGTCCATATAGTCGATATCCAGATATATGGCATCACAGGGGATCTTACGTTTCCTGAATTGTTTTGCGATCTCTTTTACTCTGCTTTCAGGGAAATAACTCCATTTAGACTGATGGTATCCCAATGCCCATAACGGAGGAAGTTCTGGTGTACCGGTAAGATCTGTATAGGATCTTACAACCCTGGACATATCCGGACCAAAGAAAAAATAATAATTCATTTCTCCTCCTTCTGCCCAAAAACTGGTCACATTGCGACGTTCATGGGCAAAATCAAAATGCGTTTTAAAGGTATTGTCGAAAAACAGGCCATACGCCTTGTCATTATGTAGCCCAATATAGAAAGGAACAGCCTTGTACAAAGGATCCTGATCTTTCCCATAGGCGTACTGGTCCGTTACCCAATTATGTACCCTTTTCCCTTTTAAATTAGAGTGAGAGGCTTTGTCGCCCATTCCGTAAAAACTTTCACCTGCCTGGGCTATTTTACTCATTTTCACAGAGTTACCGCCAAAAGTGTAGTTTTCTTCGTAATGAAAGCCCAATTCATCCTCATTAATGATGTTTCCCTCAAGGTCTGATATTTGGACACGAAGTGATTTCTTGTCCACCAGGACCTTTATCTTGGAGGTGGTTATCAGGTATTCCGTTTTAGTTTCGGTTGCCTCTAAATGGCTATACCCCCTGGGTGCCGTTGGACTTATGGCATATGAAAAATCGGGTTGAAAAACATGATCTGTCGCGTAACGAAATCGGATGGTACTATTCCTAATAACAGTTATTTCTAATACTACGCCATTATTAGAAGTAAAATAAAACTTATCCGAATCTTGCTTGAATTCAACTATATGGTCAGGGTAGAGATTCCCTTTATATTCTAATTCAGTATTAGTAATCATAGTGGGTTAATTTGCAAAAGCACAAAAGAAAGACTTTAGACGTTAAGAGTAAAACGAATTTGTTAGCATTTATAAACTAAATCGATGTAGTGGTGCTTATTCATTGAAAAATAACCATTCCCAGCGGTGGAATAGTGATTTCTATAGACTGTTTGTGGCCATGCCAGGGTTTTTTGGAGCTTTTTCTGATGGTGTTCTTTGAGCCACTTCCACCATACTTTTTGGCATCTGTACTAAAAACTTCTTTGTACTGACCAGACCTCGGCACCCCCATCCTATACTTTTCCCGTGGTATTGGTGTAAAATTACAAGCGATCAACAAATCGTTTTCACTTTTATTTCCTTTGCGCATGTAGGTAAGCACCGAATTCTCGAAGTCACCATAATCTATCCATTGAAAGCCTTCTGCACTAAATTGTTTTTCAAATAGTGCAGGATGTTTCTTGTAAAATATATTAAGGTCTTTCACCAGGGATTGCATCCCGGAATGGAAATCGTATTGCAATAAATGCCAGTCCAGACTCTGCTGGAAATTCCATTCAGAAGACTGTCCGAATTCTGCCCCCATAAATAACAAATTTGTTCCCGGATGGGTGAACATGTAGCCGTAAAGGAGTCTTAAGTTGGCAAAGCGCTGCCATTCATCACCAGGCATTTTATACAGCAGGGACTGTTTACCGTAGACCACTTCATCGTGAGAAAAAGGCAGCATAAAATTTTCCGTAAAGGCATAGGTCATACTAAATGTAAGGTCGTTTTGATGATGTCTTCTATATATAGGTTCTTTCTTAAAATATTCCAGTGAATCATGCATCCACCCCATCATCCACTTCATTCCAAACCCTAATCCGCCAATACTCACCGGCCTCGATACCATAGAAAAAGAAGTAGATTCTTCAGCAATGGTCTGTACTCCATCAAAATTTTTGTAGACCTCTTCATTCAATTCCCGGATGAGTGAAATAGCCTCTAAATTTTCATTATTTCCGTATATATTGGGTTCCCATTCTCCTTCTTCCCTCGAATAATCCAAATAAAGCATAGAAGCCACCGCATCTACCCTAAGCCCGTCTACATGGTACTGATCTAACCAAAACATTGCATTACTAATAAGAAAAGCCCTTACTTCATTTCGGCCGTAGTTAAAGATCAGGGATTTCCAATCCGGATGGTAACCACGTCTTCTATCGGGGTGTTCGTACAGGTGAGACCCATCAAAAAATCCAAGGCCATGTGCATCTTCGGGAAAATGCGATGGAACCCAGTCCAGGATCACACCAATACCATTTTGATGCATGGCATCTATCAGTAATTTTAGCCCTTCAGGTTCACCAAATCGGGAGGTTGGTGCAAAGTATCCCGTGAGTTGATACCCCCAGGATGGGTCGTACGGATATTCCATGACGGGCATAAATTCCACATGTGTGAAATTCATTTCCTTTACATAGGCCACAAGTTCCTTAGCAAGTTCCTCATAAGTTAGGAACTCATTCTTTTCATTTTTTTTCCAGGACCCCAAATGAACCTCATAAACAGAATATGGGCTATCCAGACTGTTTTTTGACTTTCTGGTGGTCATCCATTTCTTATCCTTCCATTTATAGCTCTTCTCCCAAACGATCGATGCAGTATTGGGTGGGTGTTCACAATACCTGGCAAAAGGATCGGCCTTTTCAGTTTTTATATCCTGGTTATTTGAATGTATCTTGTATTTGTACTTGGTTCCGGGCATCACTCCGGGGATAAACCCTTCCCATATTCCACTGGCATCCCATCGCACAAAAAGTTTGTGATCACCTTCCAACCAATAATTAAAATCCCCCACAACAGATACCGATTTGGCTGTTGGAGCCCACACCGCAAAATAAGTTCCTTTCTCACCGTTCACTTCCATAGGGTGTGATCCCAATTTCTCATAAAGCTTAAAATGTTTTCCTGCCTTAAATAAATTGATATCAAATTCCGTAAATAAACTGTGGGTTACAACGTTTCCCATATTGTTTTAGTTAATTATATTCATTAATAATACTCATGATACCCTGTAAGGGAATTACAGCCCATAAAGGCCTTGAGTTCATTTCATATCCCAATTCATACACTGCTTTTTCTAACATACAGTACTTCAGGATAAAGATCCGTTCCTGACTATAGCCTATGTTGATATTATGCTGTTGAATAAGGTCTACGTAGGTTTCCAGAAAGACGCCTACAAAATAGTTATAGAGCACCTCCCCTGCCTTAAAGAGTTCATCCCGAGAATATGGATAGCTTTCCTCATTGTTAAAGATAGTGGCATAGATGGCGTAATGAAATGACCTGAAAATTCCTGCTACATCTTTGAGCGGCGGTTGCTTTACTTTACGATCCCTGATGGTGCTCTCCGGCTCCCCCTCAAAATCTAGCAAATAAAAATCATCATCCTTCACCAATACCTGTCCCAAGTGGTAGTCCCCATGGACCCTGAGCCGTTCTCCCTTCAACTTTGTCCAGTCGAAATCTACAAAACGTTTTCGTATCTCATTTTTTCGCTCCAGGAATTCGGTAGCCAATTCCAGCGCCAGGTCCTTTAAACGGTGCAGATTATTCTCTACCGTATTTAACCTGTTCTGAAATTGGTAGAGTAACCTGTTTTTTAGCCACACCTCATAATCTCCCGTAAAATGGGTAGGTGTAAAAGCCGTATCCTCAAATTCGGAACCGAGGGCAATATGCATTTCTGCGGTTCTTTTTGCCAGCACCTGTAATTTTAAAAAGATATTGAGTCCGGCCCAATCAATGATCTGTGGGGGTACATCACCAATTTTCAAACGAGTGAATAAGGGGATGGTAGGTAGATGATCAATATTGATATGTTTATTCTCCAGGTTGTTAAAAACCTTATGCAATTCTTTCAGGGTAAAATCCCATGCGTCGCCCTGATTGGGTACCAGTTCCTGCATCAACGCAATTGTGATACTGACGTTCTCCGCATCAATAATACTCAAACTTCCCTGATAGGCAGGGGTATTTTTATACCCTTTTCGTTCAGAGAGAAATCTACTCATCTCATAATCCGGATTCTTATCTGCATATATCCTGCGGAAAAATTTGATGACCGATTTTCCGTTGATGATAATAGAGGTATTGCTTTGTTCCAGACCCATAAATTTTGAGGACTCATATGGAGTACCCTGAAAAGTAAGACTTTGATGGTACTGTACACGAGTGGTATCATTGGGTTCTGCAGACAAGATACGTTCATAGACAAGTTTTCTGAAAGCTTC
>JAHEHU010000118.1 GCA_024639765.1 Eudoraea sp. | reverse complement strand
TTTATGGTTGCGTTTACAACCAGTCCCAGTTCTTGCAATCTTTTAAGGGCCGGATAAATGACTCCCGGACTGCTGCTGTAATTCCCTAAAGCAGTAGTTTCAAATGCCTTCCGGATACCATAGCCTGTTTGTGGCTGTTGGTTTACCAGACCAAGGATAGCAAAATCGAGTGAAGTGGTTTTTCTTGTTGTTTTCATATTAATACGAATCGTACTATAAAAATAGTACGTTTCGTATTATTTACCAAATAATTTTCTAAAAAAACTATTCTTTTTAAAACAACATGTAATTTAATTGGAAATATTCCAATAAATTGGAAATATTCCATAACTTAGCTATCCTTTTAATCAGATAGTTATGCAAAAGACCATTCTTCACTTGGATCTGGATACTTTTTTTGTATCCGTAGAGCGGCTCATTAATTCTGAGCTGCAAAACAAACCCCTGCTGGTGGGTGGCACGAGTGATAGGGGAGTGGTAGCTGCATGCAGCTACGAAACCCGGGGTTTTGGTGTGCATTCCGGGATGCCCATGAAAATGGCACGGGAACTTTGCCCTGAAGCCATTGTCATCCGTGGTAATGCGGGCACTTATAGCAAGCACTCCGATCTGGTAACCGAAATCATCAAAGAACAGGTTCCCCTTTTTGAGAAATCGAGCATAGATGAATTCTACGCAGACCTCTCCGGGATGGATCGTTTTTTTGGCTGTTACCACTACGCTTCTGAATTGCGGAAAATGATCATTAAGGAAACCGGGCTACCTATTTCCTTCGGGCTTTCTGTAAACAAAGTAGTCTCTAAAGTAGCCACCAATGAAGCCAAACCCAACAACCAGCTGAAAGTAGATTTTGGCTATGAAAAACCCTTTTTAGCCCCCCTCTCTATCAAAAAGATCCCTATGGTTGGCGATAAAACCTACCAGACACTGAGAAACCTGGGGCTCAGAAAAGTAAAAACCGTACAGGAAATGCCAGTAGACCTTATGCGACGCGTACTTGGGGCAAATGGAGCTGTCATCTGGAAACGTGCCAACGGGGTAGACAATACCCCTGTGATTCCCTTCTCGGACCGCAAGTCTATTTCCACAGAACGCACTTTTGACCGCGATACCATAGATGTTAGTAAACTAAAGGGCATCCTTATCGCTATGACAGAGAACCTGGCCTACCAGCTCCGCAGGGGCGAAAAACTTACTGCCTGCATTGCTGTTAAGATCAGGTATTCAGATTTTAATACCTATTCCAAACAGCTTCGTATTCCCTACACCAGCGCAGACCATATTCTGATCCCCAAAATCCTGGAGCTGTTCAGAGTCCTGTATAACAGGCGTTTACTGGTGAGACTTATAGGTATCCGCTTTAGTCATCTGGTGCCGGGCAATTACCAGATCAACCTGTTTGAAGATACCGAGGAAGCCCTGAACCTCTATGCTGCAATGGATAACATCCGGGAACGCTTTGGCGATAAAAGCGTGCTGAGAGCCTCCGGCCTGGGTGCAAAAACCATTGGAAGAATGCACAACCCCTTTAATGGCCAACCACCCATAGTGCTGGCACATAGAAAACAATAAACTCCACCTCCGTTCTTCCGAGCTACGGTGGATGAAGAAACATAAATATGAAGCGAAAGGGATCACTAAAAACTTTCCTTTTCCGCGAATAGATTGCGGAAGCTTCGGTTGGCACTCGCAAATGGCACTGCCATTTGTGGCGAAGTTCTGTAATCGGTTTCTGGCGGAGCCTGAAAATTCATACGGAAAAGCGCCCTTTTCTTTGTTTTATTTCTTTTGGGCGAACAAAAGAAATGAAAGACTAAAAATAACAACATTTGCCTCCGCTCTTGCGAGCTAAGGTGGAGATAGAAGTAATACAACTTATGTACCTTAATTGCCACAGCTACTACAGCCTTCGATACGGGACTTTTTCCGAAGTAGCCCTCTTGGAACTTGCCCGGGAAAACCAGGTGACCCAACTGGCACTTACAGATATCAGCAATACCTCCGCAGGCCTTAATTTTGTTCGTAAAGCGACTGAATACAACATAAAACCCATTTTAGGGATCGATTTCAGAAACGGGGCAGACCAATGCTTTGTGGGCATTGCCAAAAACAATGATGGCTATCAGGAACTAAACGCCTTCCTCTCTGCCTGCCTCCACGAAGAAAAAGAAATCCCCCAAAGAGCCCCGAAGTTTAAACACGCTTTTATCATCTACCCCTTTGAAAAAGTATTGCTCAACGACCAGACCGATTTCCGGGAACAGGAGTTTATAGGAATTTCCATAAAGGATCTCCGGCGGCTCCCCTTCTCCAGGTTAGTGGAAAAAAAAGACAAATTGGTAGTATTGCAACCCGTTACGTTCAGGAATAAACGCGACTTTAATGCGCACCGTTTGTTACGGGCCATAGACAAGAATGTGCTACTGAGCAAGCTTCCAAAAGAGGAGGAGGCCGACGAGGACGAAAAAATGTTTCCTATTCAGAACCTGGCTATGGCCTTTGCAGAATTTCCTTTTATTCTTGAAAACACAGAATGGCTCATGAATTCCTGCAGCATCCACTTTGATTTTTCCAAGAACCGCATCCCTCAAAACTTGCAGACCTACCTGGGGAGCAAAGAAGAAGACGAAAAACTCCTGGAGCAATTGTGCCGGGACGGGCTCCCTTACCGATACCCCGAGGTTGACCAGCCTGTACTGGAGCGTCTGGAAAAGGAGCTGGGACTGATAAAAGAGAAGAACTTTGTTTCCTATTTTTTAATCAATTGGGATATTGTTTCGAAGGCCCGTAAAAAAGGGTTTTTCTATGTGGGGCGGGGTAGTGGCGCCAACAGCATTGTGGCTTATTTGCTGCGAATTACCGATGTAGACCCTATAGAACTCGACCTGTATTTTGAGCGCTTCATAAATCTCTACCGTGCCAATCCGCCCGATTTTGATATTGATTTTTCATGGAGGGACCGGGAAGAGATTACTCAGTATATTTTTGATCGCTTTGACCATGTCTGCCTATTGGGCACCTATGTCACCTTTAAACATAAAGGCATTGTACGCGAATTGGGAAAAGTCTTTGGTCTGCCAAAGGCAGAAATTGATGTTTTAAGCGACGGACACTATCAGCTTTCCCAACTAGATGGGGTATCGCTGCTGGTATTAAAGTACGGACAATTAATTAAAGGCTTCCCCAACTACCTGAGCATCCATGCGGGGGGGATTTTAATTACCCAAAGGCCTATCCACTATTTTTCGGCTACGCATTTACCCCCAAAGGGCTTTGCCACCGCCATGTTTGATATGGTTATTGCTGAAGATGTAGGCCTTTACAAATTTGACATTTTAGGCCAGCGGGGCCTGGCAAAGATCAAGGAAACCCTGCAGATCCTTCAGTTAAATAGGCCTGAAAAGTTTCATGAAATAGACATCCATAATATCAAAAGCTTTAAAGAGGACCCACGCATTAACCAACTGATAAAAACCGCCCAGTGCATGGGGTGTTTTTACGTAGAATCCCCTGCTATGCGGATGCTGCTAAAAAAGCTGGAGGTAGATAATTATTTGGGACTGGTAGCAGCCAGTTCCATTATCCGCCCCGGGGTGGCCAAGAGTGGAATGATGCGCGAATACATTCTGCGGCATCGCGAAAAAGGCAGGGCAAAGGAAAAGGGCCACCCGGTAATGCTAAACATTATGCCTGAGACCTATGGTATTATGGTCTACCAGGAAGATGTTATAAAAGTGGCCCATTATTTTGCCGGACTTACCCTTGGTGAGGCCGATGTGTTGCGAAGAGGTATGAGCGGAAAATTTCGTTCGCGGGAAGAGTTCCAGAAGGTGCAGGATAAGTTTATGGACAACTGCCGTAAAAAGGGTTATGAAGAAAAGCTGATCTCCGAGATCTGGCACCAGGTAGCCAGTTTTGCCGGTTATGCTTTTGCCAAGGGACATTCAGCTTCTTATGCTGTGGAGAGTTACCAGACCCTGTTTTTAAGGGCTTATTACCCTCTGGAATATCTGGTGGCAGTGCTTAACAATGGGGGCGGGTTTTACCGTTCCGAGTTTTATGTGCACGAAGCCCGGATGATGGGGGCTACTATACATGCGCCCTGTATTAACAAGAGCTTTGCGGTAAACTGTATTTATGGTACAGACATTTATCTGGGCTATATGTATTTAAAAGAACTGGAGAGCCGGGTAATGGAACGTATTTTAAAAGAGCGGCAGCTGCATGGGGTCTTTACTTCTTTGGAAGATTTTTTAGATCGGGTACCTATTTCCATAGAGCAGCTGAGTATCCTTATACGCATAAACGCGTTCCGGTTTACAAAAATCAACAAACACAAACTGTTGTGGGAGGCGCATTTATTTCTTTCTAAGGGCACTATTGTGGACCATCCCAAACTGTTTCCACCCACCCATCAGAAATTTAAGATTCCACGCCTGCATACTACAGACCTGGAGATGGCCTTTACCCAATTGGAACTCCTTGGATTCTGCCTGTGTTCTCCTTTTCATTTGTTAAAGGAGCCCCCTAAAAATACAAATGGCAGCAGGGATTTGGAGCGGTATCTAAACAGAAATATAGATATCTATGGCTATTTGGTTACCGTTAAGAACACGAATACACATAACGGCAAACGCATGTATTTTGCTACTTGTGTAGACCAGCATGGGGAGGTTTTTGACACGGTGCTTTTTCCGCCGGTAGCTGCCAAATACTATTTTAGGGGCAGGGGTATTTATAGGTTCTACGGCAAGGTAGTAAGTGAGTTTGACTTCTTAAGTATAGAGACCATAAAGATGCAAAAACAGGAGGTGATCCAGGATCCCAGGTATGCGGATATGAAGACCGCCAATAAAAAGCGTTTGACAGCACCTGAGAAATAAGCGTAGTATTTTTGAGAATAGGATATAATATGTATTTTTAATACCAGTGGCCTGCCTATTTTTAATTCATAAAAGGAAATAGGGAAAAAGATTCTAATCTGCGGCAATTCCAATAAAACTAAAAAGAAAATATACCTTATTAAAGTCACCAATTGATCCGTACACTAAATCATAAAGATCAGCAGGTAGTCCATAAAATCCGCTCCGTTTTTCAGGCTTCCTATGCCATTGAGGCAAGCCTATTAAACGCGATAGATTTTCCGCCTTTAAAAAGAACTTTAGACGAGTTTTTGGAAAGCCCAAACACCTTTTACGGTTACTATCTGACAGAGCACCTGGCCGGGGTGGTTGAAGTTAAAGCGGAAGCCAACAACACTCATATCCAAAGTCTGGTAGTACACCCCGCATATTTCAGACAGGGAATAGGTAGCGCCCTTGTACAGTTTGTATTAGACAATTACAATACAAATACTTTTACTGTAGAAACAGGCCTGGCCAATGAACCGGCCAAAGATTTGTATTATGGATTTCATTTTAGAAAGGTCAAAGAATATAGTACAGAGGAAGGAATACGTAAAATTGCTTTTTTAATGCAAAGAGCTTAATACATTGGTAGATTTCCTTATTTACTAAGAATGCTTAACCGTAACATATTGAGTGAGTTGTTATCTTTTATTGAAACAACTATCTATGGAAACTACAAAAAACCGCCACTTTTTTAAGAAACTCAACTTCTTACTTATTTTAACCAGTTTTACTTTTGCAACAAGTTGGCTTCCTTTTATAAGGGGAATTGCGGACGGTGAATCCTACCAATGGGGCAGCAGTCTTTTTGGAAATGCATTATATGGTAAGGGCATTTCCGGGGACTTTTACTATGTAGTCCTAAATGTAATTATAGGTCTGATGCTTATGTACTCCTTTTACTGGATAAAAAACAGAATAGCGTTTTACCTTTTATTGATTTTATGGTATGGAAGTATGATTGCAAATTCTTTTTACGAGGTCTTTGCAGGAGACGGCTACATGTTTCATGGAGACACCCTCAATGTTCATTTAGATCTTTCCTTTATTATCATCCCCCTAATGATCGTAATGGGGGCTTTGGTAGGACATGTGATCCTGGAAGACCGTAAATATTCCTTTGTGGTCAAGGGAACCAAAAAAAACAAGTTCTGGGCAATACTTTTACTGTTTCCGATTCCTGTGCAGGCAGTACTCTTTTCTATGGGAGAGCCTCATGGAATCACGGATAGGATAGGTGTAATCATTGCATTACTTCAGGTGGCCCTTGCCTGGACTGCTTTTAAGGCGTATGAGGTAATAAAACAATAAGGAGTATTCGTAAAATGGTTTTGCTTTTAAAAGCTCTAACAATTTCAATTATTTTATTGAAGGCCTGGGTATTATCCCTGTCCTTTTTCCCCATTCCAGCCACATTTGAGCCATTGTCTTAACCATTTCCGGATTAGTAGCCGCTATATCATGCATTTCTGTACGGTCTTTTTCCATGTCAAAAAGTTCCCAGTCTTTTAATTCCAAATCAGCTGTTTTATCCCAGAGATAAGAATTTTTCTTGCTCGCTTTAGAAATCAACTTCCACTTTCCCATTCTAACCGCGCGGTTGCCTTCATGCTCCCAATAAATG
>JAHEHU010000047.1 GCA_024639765.1 Eudoraea sp. | reverse complement strand
CAAATTGTCTGTAGTAACTTCAAGGTCCCTTGGTAAAACAATTAAACTGCCAGGTAGATAGGAAATATTGAAGTTGGCAGACATGTCATTTAAATAGGCCCCGGGATATACATAATGGCTTTCCCCTGCCGGAGTAACTTCCAGACCGGTGATCAGGTTTAAGGACCATATTTGTGAAATAGCTCTCTCATCATCCGAACCATCCTCTGGTGGTGCGTCTTCTGCATCAATAATGGAGAATACAGACTCATAGCTGCCATAGGGCCTATCCGGGTCATCTGTACTCACTATTGCTTTAAACTTACTGACTATCGCTTTAAATTTGTTATCAATACTAAGATCTACGGATCCGGAGAAGAGATCTTCACTACTCACTATGGCCTTGAACTTGCTCACGATGGCCTTGAATTTATCGGTACCCCCTTCTTCAAAATCGAAACGGGATTCTATGAAATTTGTGAAATCGTCAGTGTCCAAATCAATGATGTTCTGCCCACTCACTATTGCCTTGAATTTGTTTTCAATAGTACGATTAGAGGCACTCCAACTTCCTCCATTTAAAAGGTCTTGGGGCAAATTATAATCAAGAAAATTTTCAGTACTTACTATGGCCTTGAACTTGCTCACGATCGCCTTGAATTTATTGGGCAAGCCATCCTTAAAGTCGCTCTGGTGGGATTCATCTAACACACTATAAAAAGTGTTGTTTAGTATTCCGGTATCATCATAGGCATAATTGAGTGTAAGATCTATAGGATCACCATAGGTATACACAAAGGGAGGTATTACCTCCGGAACTGTGTTCCCAGGATCGCCTTCTACGGGATAGGGCGTAATGGTAAGATCCTTTTTTGTGATGGTCAAGTATCCTTTTTTACCTTCATCCGGATCTATGAAACCGGAGATAAAATTTATTTGGAATAGTTCCTCGTCATAGGTCTGGTCTCCAAAAGAGGGAGTTATTACATAATCAAATACATTTGGAAATCCCCCTTCTACCAGTTTATTTTCTATTTCGCTGTTGTTCAAAACTACGGGTGGAAGACCCAGCGCTTCAAAGGGTACCTGGTTACCTTCGGAATCTAGAGGAAGCCCTTCTACGGTAAATGGAGGAACATAATCCTCACTATCAGGATCGGCACTGTAATACGTTCCTATATCTTGTCCATATTCAAATTCGGCATTGTTCGCCACAATATTGAGAGCCAGTTTACCATCCGGGAAAAATGTTAACGGGTTAGAGGGGCCACCATCGGTACCTCCGGGGGTAGTTCCGTTGGTGACTACAAACAATTCGGGGTTACCGGAGAAGGTAGGGACCGTAGCGGTAATGATCTTATTTCCATCTTCATCCGTAATGATCTGTACATCCTCCAGGGGTTGATCATCAAATAGTATTTCTAAATCATTGGAATTTTCAGGGAAAAACTCCCCTATGATAGACACTGTAAAAGGCACGGTGCTGGGCGTAATACCATCTTCTATCCGTAATTCTGTTATTATTGCGCTTGGGGCTGCTACACTATTAAAGGCAGAAAATGTATCTAAAAATCCTGCAGCTGTTCCGTCTGCAGCAGTGAATGGGACTGCGGACGATTGAAATAATTGCAGTGCTTCAGCAGCGGTATATGTTGTGCCTCCGGGAACCTCTGTATCCGGAAACCAGGAAGGTGCAGCAGACATTAATAACGCCATGGCGCCTGCAAAATGGGGTGCTGCTGCAGAGGTGCCATAAAAATTTAAGACCCCATCATTATCGCATGTGGGACATTGTGCATCCTGCCCAATGGTGGTGGAAGCTGTATTTCCCCCGTCTGGTGCATAGAGGTCTATGATTAATTGTTCGCCATCCGATAATGTTCCTCCATAGCTGGAAAAGCTTTCAGCAACAGGGGCATTGGCCCTGCGATAATCCACGGCACCTGTTGTAATAGAATTTGGGATCATGGCATGTCCACTCACGGTAGGGGCACCATTCCCAAAATATTCCTCAAACTGTAAGCCATTTGGATTCCCTTCACTATCTGCGGTATAAAATGCGATATAACGAAACGGCACATTCGTAGGTTCTTCACCTTCCGTACGTTCCCTAGCACTCGTTATCATAAGATTGGCAGTCCCAGAACCTGTAGCCCGGAAAACAATGATCTCGGTTGGGTCTCCCGCAATATTAACTCGATTGCTTCCTACCAGTAATCTGCCCAGGCCGTCTACAATGTATATATCCAGATCTTCAATAGCACCCTGGGTGCCCTGTGATGCAAGGAACTCTTTCCATTGTAAAGCAATTAGATATGTACCCGGTACCACGCTTATTTCCTGTAAATAGTCTGTTCCCCCAACACCATCAAAAAGGTGTGCTCTGGTTGCACTTGTGGTGGGAATAAAATTAGTAACAGGAACATCTGCCGAAGAAACGAATGTACTTTGATACCCCCTGTTAGCTAAGTTTCCGGCAGAGGTGAAATGAAATTTACCGGGTTCTTGCAGGAAAGTATTTATAGCAGAGGCAATTCGGTTGTTATTGACATCCACAAAAAAAGGTTCGGTGACAAAAGTAACATCATCTACAAGGATATCACTGTTAACTGCCAGGGCATTCACGCCCTCTTCAAATTGACGGGGAGACGCCGTTACGGTATGGAACTGTAATTTGGCACCGGGTGCCACATCATGGATAATTTGCATCATAGCCCGTCCTTCATCCGAAGCGGGAGATGCGTTGTCCTTAAAGGGTGGAAAAAGAGGACCTATATCATCTGGTAATTCACCATTAGACCTATCCCTTTCGTAATACGGTCCGCCAAATGCGGTATCAAAACTATCTGAAAATACACCTATGGTAATACCCGTACCATCAACCGGAACAATAGCCCCGCTTGCATCTACTGTCCGAAATATATTCCTAACAATATCTGAAGTTTGAGCAGCATCGCCCTGTGTCACCACTCCACCGGAATTAATGCTGGCCGGATATACAGGTCTTGCAAAGTTTACATACTGGGGGATGTCGTTCAAAAAACATAAAACCCCTTTTGCCAAATAGACATCAACAACTGCGTATTTGCTTAATTGAACCTCCAGGGTTTCGCCTGTATTAGCAGGGTCATATAAAAGAAAATCTTCATTTACAGCTCCGAATGTGGGTGTTTTTAATTCCGCTATCAAGTTTAGTAACTGCCCTTGTATCGGAACAATCTCAACCAGCACCTTCTCTTCTTTGATCTGAAATATCAGGGGCGATGGGACCAACTCCTCGGGAGAATCGCATAAGGAGGTAAGCTCCTGCCCTATAATATCGGTTGATTTACCGTTAAACAGCACCGGTTCAATAAATCCATCATCTAACGGACATTTGGAAGAATTTGCATTTGCAATAACGGTATGCGTATTGCCATTGCTGATAATGGTCCATTCCACAAAATCTCCGGGGCCAAATTCTTTGGTAAAAACCTTATTTGAGGCACCGGGTTTAAATTTATTAAGCCCCTTGGCTACCCTTTTTCCGTTGTTAGATTTTACGATACTGCCATTTTCATCTACCGTAACTTCATTTTTTGTTGGATTCTCATACCCAAAACTTGCCTGAAATAATCCATTTCTCAGATCTTTCACACAGGTAACCACAGGGATTATGTCCTTATTTTTCTGGGCCTGCACATTTATAAAAATGAACGGCACAAAAAGTGCAACCAAGACCCATTTCCCGGGCATTAGCTTGTACAACTTCCCTATAAAAGAGAATTGATTACGAACGGACTTTGGTGAATACTGTGGTTTCATGGTTTTTGGTTTGTTGGTTATTTATTTCTTTAGTTTCTTGCCATATACCATATTTAAATGACCATGACGCAAACCAAGAAAACCACAGAATACATGTAGGAAAATGGAAGGCGTTAATAAAAAACACCCGGAAACAACTGATTTATAAGTAAAATATGGGGTTTACTTAAAATAAATATACAATAAAAAGTAATAGATATAAGGTTTTACCCTAAAATAAGTAAGGTTTTACATAAAATGGCTATTACACTAGCCATTTAGTTACCCATCGAGGAAACTTTGCACTGCCAACTCATAACTTTTAAGGCCGAAACCTAAAATGACACCCTTTGCTGCGGCCGAAATATATGAGATATGTCTGAAGTCTTCCCGCTTAAAGGTGTTGGAAATATGAACTTCCACTACTGGTGTTGTAATCGCCTTTACGGCGTCTCCGATGCCTACAGAAGTATGTGTATAGGCGGCTGCATTTAAAATGATCCCATCATAACTGAAACCTACCTCTTGAATCTTGTCGATGAGTTCGCCCTCAATATTCGATTGAAAATAAGCCAATTGAACATCCCTAAAGGTCATTTGGAGATGTGAAAAATACTCTTCAAAACTAGTGGCCCCATATACTTCGGGTTCTCGTTTTCCGAGAAGGTTTAAATTAGGGCCGTTGATGATCATCACTTTTTTCATGAAGTAAAAGTATCAAAAATTGACCATAAAAAAAGGAAGCAAAATGCTTCCCTTTTTAATTTCTATTTGGAAGGTTAAAAGAAAAATCCAACATACGCCTGGATAACACTATTTTTAAATGTAGAATCCCCAAGAAAATCGGGATCGTCATTCACGTCAGATAACCCTAAATTATAACGAGCTCCAAAATTTAAACCATTTTCAAGCTTATACCCTATTCCAAAGTTAAGGCCAAAGTCGATTCCCTTGGTAATATCTTTCCAGTCATCTTCACCACCGTCGTATACATCTTTTGCTGATAATAAAAACCCTATTTGAGGTCCTGCCTCTAAGCTAAAGCCTTCAGCTACATAATATTTAGCCATTAAAGGTAAATTAAGGTAGTCCACCTCTACGGTACCTTCAAATCCATCTTCATCGTAATCAGATCCTTGCGCTGAATACAATAATTCTGGTTGAAACGAAAATGTCTCCGTAATTCCTATTTCAGCAACAAAACCTACATGGAAAGCTGTTCTGGAAGTAAAACTATCGGTATCATCGCCGGTTATAGTTGCAAAGTTGACACCGGCTTTTGCCCCGAAATCAATGTCCTGGGCATTCATATAGGTGAATCCCATCAAAAAAATTCCTGTAATAATTAGTAGTTTTTTCATGTGTACTCAAATTTTAACTGGTTCCTAATACTTCAAAAGTATTTATGCCAGTAAATCTGGGCAATGATCTATATCAGGTTGCATTTTGTCTATAGAAACATGAAAAGTTATCCGCTTTGTTTGTAAAGAGGTTTACTAAAAATTAGTGCTATAACGAGAAGTATTGATCATAACCTCCTTGGACGGACCTGAATGGTATGCAAAACCCCAATATTTACGGTGGACCAGGTGGCACCGTCGAGTTTAATCCCGGTATAAGAGAGGTTTACTTCGGTATTGGTTCCAAAAAGGTATCCAATGGTAGGCTTATAGTATAGTCCGCCATCATTTGTGCTTGGATTAATTCCAAAAGCCTGACCTACATCACCCCCAAAAGAAAAAGAATTGGAAGGCCAGATACGAACAGAAGCGGCCAAGGGAATAAATTGTACACTGGGAAGGTCGGGACCTCCGTCAAAATTATCAGGGAAGCCATTTATAAATCCAGTCATGATCCCTGCGTCTACTGCTTCTCCCAAAGCATGCATATACCCCGCATCAATGCCAACGCCCAGCACTACGGCATCACTAAAATCATTAAAGGGAAAACTACCATGAAGGCCAAGTTTTATCCCTTCCTGCGCAGAAAGTCCGGTACATAAAAAGAGTGCGGATAATAGAAATACATATTTTTTCATCGGTAAGATGGTTTAGGTTTTCAACCAAAACTAACTTCTTCCTCTAAACAGACCTCATTTTTGTTGCCAAACCATAAAAATTGGTGGTAGCTGATAGAATTCTATCTATTTTAAACCAATAGACCTATCTTTAAACTATGAAATGGGACAGCGCATTGCAGGACTTTAAACACTATTTGAAAATAGAAAGGGGACTGTCTGAAAATACCATTCAAAACTACCAACGCGATGTGTATAAACTGAAGCACTATCTGTCAGCCGCACAAAGTGATGCCTCCCCTGCCTCCATAGAAAAAGAGATGATATCACAGTTTGTATATGAGCTTGGGAAAACCGTTTCACCAAGATCACAGGCAAGGATCATATCCGGACTTAATAGTTTTTTTTCCTATCTGGTTTTTGAGAATTATCGTTCCGAGAATCCCATGGAACTTATTGAATCACCTAAATTGGGTAGAAAGCTTCCGGATACATTGTCTGTTGAGGAAATAAATGAGTTGATAAACGCTATAGACCTCTCCAAACCGGAAGGGGAACGAAACCGAGCCATGCTCGAAACGCTTTATGGATGTGGCCTACGGGTTTCTGAACTTATTACTTTGAGAATATCTGACCTGTTCTTCGAAGAAGATTTTATAAAAGTCACAGGAAAGGGAGATAAACAACGCTTTGTACCTATTAGTCCGCTTAATAAGAAATACATCAACCTCTACAGGCATCATGTGCGCGTTCACCAGAAGATACAGAAAGGTTTTGAAGATATTTTATTTCTCAACAGAAGGGGAAAAGGCCTGAGCAGAGCAATGATATTCACCATTATCAGACAACTGAGTGATAAAATTGGGCTAAAAAAAGTTATTAGCCCGCATACCTTCAGACATTCCTTTGCTACCCATCTTTTAGAAAATGGCGCCGATCTGAGGGCCATTCAACAAATGCTGGGACACGAAAGTATCACCACTACAGAGATCTATATGCATGTAGACCGTACCCACCTTGCATTGGTAATGGAGCAATATCATCCTAGAAAGTAGCCTTTAAAGAATTCTCAGGAATGTTTTAATCACACTTCATAAGTTCCGGGGTCATTGCTTATATTTAACATCACTAAAATGAAAACCGATGAAAAAAATTCTCCTCTTAGGAAGTGCCCTATGTATGTTACTCGGATTACAAGCGCAGGCTGATGCAGATGCGGTACTTAAAAAACTAGATTCTAAAGCAAATAGTTATGGCAATATTGCACAGGAGATCTGGGGCTTAGCAGAAATGGGCTACCAGGAAGAAAAGAGTTCTGCCTTGTTACAAGCTACCCTTCAAAATGAAGGATTTACCATAAAAAAAGGGGTCGCAGGGATCCCAACGGCATTTATTGCCGAATATGGAAGTGGGTCACCCATTATTGCGGTCCTTGGTGAGTATGATGCCTTACCAGGTCTATCACAGGAAGCGGTACCCATGCAGAAAACAGCCGGGAAAGCCGCCGGGCATGCCTGTGGGCATCATTTGTTTGGAACGGCCTCCACAGCAGCAGCCATTGCCGTAAAAGACTGGATGCAGGCTAACAAGATCAAAGGAACTATTAGATTCTACGGTTGCCCAGCAGAAGAAGGTGGTAGTGGGAAAGTCTACATGGTACGTGAAGGTTTATTCAATGATGTGGATGTTGCCTTACACTGGCATCCCGGAGCATCTAATGCTGCCAACGCAGGAGCGGCCCTGGCTAACAAGTCGGCCAAATTTCGTTTCTATGGTATCTCTGCCCATGCGGCCGGTGCCCCGGATAAAGGCCGTTCTTCTTTAGATGGTGTTGAGGCCATGAATATGATGGTTAATATGATGCGCGAGCATATTCCGCAGGAAGCCCGTATACATTATGTGATCACAGATGGAGGGAAAGCACCAAACGTTGTGCCTAATTTTGCCGAAGTGTATTATTATGCACGTCATTACAAACGAGATGTGGTCATAGAGATCTTTGACCGGATTGTGAAGGCGGCAGAAGGAGCAGCTATGGGAACAGGCACTACTATGGATTATGAGATGATTGGTGGCACCCATGAACTATTGCCCAACCTAACACTGCAAAAAGTGATGTATGATAATTTAACTAAAGTTGGAGGGATCAACTACACCCCTGAAGAAACGGCTTTTGCAGAAAAGATAGCTCAAAGTATGGGATATAAAGAGGCCGATATAGAAGCAGCGGCCACCGTACAACCCTATGAAACCACCGCCAGAGCATCGGGTTCTACAGATGTGGGAGATGTAAGTTTTGCAGTGCCAACCGTTGGTTTACGAACGGCTACCTGGGTCCCGGGAACCCCAGCACACAGCTGGCAGGCCGTGGCAACCGGAGGTACTTCTATTGGCAATAAAGGAATGATGGTTGCGGCCAAAACCATCACCTTAACAGCTATGGACCTATTTAAGGATCCTGCCCTGGTAACCAAAGCAAAGGAAGAATTCCAGGAACAAAGAGGTGCCGATTTTCAATACATTCCCCTCCTTGGTGATCGTGCACCGGCCCTTAATTACAGGAATTAAAATTAACACCTAAGGTGTTTCCTGAAACCAAAGCAGGAAGCACCTTTACAACTTCTTTTTTTCCTTTTGTAACAATCCTGAAGGAATCAATACTAATAGCATAGAAACCAGCAGCCCTGAGTGAATAAAGAACTGGAACATCAATTTGTGACTGCGCTAGAGAACAATCAGAATATTGTTCATAAGGTATGTAGTTTGTATACCAATAGCCGGGATGCTCATAATGATCTGTTTCAGGAAATTACCATTCAGCTTTGGAAAGCGTATCCTAAATTCAGAGGAGAATCGAAATTCAGTACCTGGATGTACCGGGTTGCCCTGAATACAGCAATTACCCTTTACAGGAAGTCTAAAAAACGTGTGCAAACTCAAGACTTCGATTCTGTAATCTTTAAGATAAAAGCGGATGAATACGACCCTACACAAGAACAACAATTATCATTAATGTATAACGCCATAAAACAATTGGGAGATATAGAAAAAGCCCTGGTGTTCTTGTACCTGGAAGATAAAAATTACAGTGAGATTTCTGACACCCTGGGGATCAGTGAAGTGAATGCCAGGGTAAAAATGAACAGGATAAAAACAAAATTAAGAACAATTCTTAATCCTTAGTAGTATGATGGACGAATTGGAATTGCTGAAAAAAGACTGGAAACGCAAAGAGGCGGAACTTCCAAAATTATCATATGATGATTTATATGGCATGATCTGGAAACGGTCCTCTTCCATAGTGAAATGGATCTTTATAATCAGTATCATTGAATTTGCCCTACCCCATCTCCTCTATCTGATTCCTTCCGCCAGGGAGGGTATGGAATTATACGAAGGTCTTGGCCTCAAGAATATGATGATTGGTATAACCATCGTTCAATATCTGATCGTTTTTTACTTTATTTATCAATTCTACCAACGATATCGTGAGATCTCCGCTTTGGACAATGCCAAAGAGTTAATGCACAAGATCATCAGGACCAGAAAAACCGTAAAGAATTACATCTTGTTTGCTCTTTCTATGTTCTTGTTCACATTCTTGCTAATTGCCATTGGCATTGGCTTTAGTGATGGTGATACGTTTATACATGCCTTAAATCTTGAAGACAAAGCAACGGAAAAATCTATCGATACTATTAAAATGATCGTGGTAGGGGTACTCATTGCCATGGGCATACTATGTACAGCCTTTTTAGGATTGATCTATTTCCTGATCTATGGCTTACTTCTTAGAAAATTGGATACGAATTACCGTGAATTGAAACGACTGGAGATCTAGGCTTTTTCCTTTCTCCATTTGCGCTGCTTATTGGCTTCTTCGTATGCCAGCAATTCTTCTTGCGGGATTACCTTTAAAAATGAAGGATGTTGCTCAATGGCATACTCTAGTTTTTCAATGATAGACTCCACTGAATCATTCTCATAGTCGATCACAAGCGGCTCTTTGATCACCATAGATTGCAAGATCCCTTTCTTTTTAACATGAAGTCCTTTCTTATCAAAAGATCGCCTGAACCCGTCTATAACGACCGGTACAACCACGGGTTTATATTTTTTTATAATATGAGCCGTTCCCTTGCGCAATGGTTTCCAGGGGGTAGTAGTGCCTTGAGGGAAAGTGATCACCCATCCATCATTAAGTGCCCTCCCAATATTGGATATATCACTCATCTTAACCTGCCGTTGAACATCCTGCCCTTCTGCACGCCAGGTCCTTTCAATACTTATAGAGCCAACATATGCCAGGATCTTGGTCAGAAGACTTTTTTTCATGGTCTCTGCCGCTGCAACATAATAGATATTCAATTTCGGACTCCAGAGGTAGCCTACATTTTTTATGGAATCTGCGCGACCACTCAAACTGGCATTGAAGACATGGAACATGGCTACCACATCTGCAAAATACGTTTGGTGGTTGCTTACAAAAAGAACCTTGGTTCCCGGTAAATCCCGAATTATTTCGGAACCATCTATTTCCAGGGTGTTGAATCCTTTATAGCGCTGATGTGTCATAAGCCCCAGGATCCTTATCAACCATAATTTCAGGAAGAGGATATGACCAAATGGATTTCTTTTTAGTAAAGGCATAGAATACAAAGCTACAAAATTAGGTCTATACCACCTGCTTAATTAATTCCCTGATCTCATTTAACATCATGGCCGTGGCACCCCAGACCGTAAAACCCTTTAATTCGAAGGCAGGTACTTCAATGTTCTTAGCATAGGAGGTTGAGAGCATTTGAGAGGTAAGATAGGTGTCATCCATAAGTTGTATCAAGGGTACCTCAATAAGTTGCTCTACCTCATCCTCTTGTAAAATAAAGGGGTCCGGATTTTTATAGAGACCGACATAAGGTTGTACCCAAAAATTGCTGGGTGGAATATATACTTCACTCATACTCCTGATCACTTCAACCTGCTCTGGTCTTACCCCAACCTCCTCGTAGGTCTCGCGCAAGGCAGTAGCTAAAATAGAAGTATCTCCTTTCTCTTCTTTCCCGCCGGGAAAAGCCACCTGATTAGAATGCACCCCTTTATAGGAGCGTCTCAGAATAAGCAGGACCTGGGTATGATGCATGGCATCCGGATAAAAAAGGGCCATTACCCCTGCTTTTTTGGGGTTTTTCCTGATTATGGTACCCGACTCCAATTCACGGATACGAACTTCAGGAGCCATTTTATAGTGTGCATCCCTTCCCGGTAGTGGTAGATTTTTTATTTTTGGGATCTGTTCGGTAAATTCTGTGAAATCCATGATCTTCCAAAAGTTGAAATACTCCGCAATTATACTATTAATTTTTTTAGGTGCCTGCCGGGAAGCCGTAAAAGAAAAACCTGAAGTTCAAAAGGCCGTTAAACAATTGGATAGTACTCAGCTAGACGCTAATGAACCAAAGGAAATGGAACCCTTAGATAATGAGGAAGAGGAGCCCTTTGTATTAACGGAAGAAAATGCTATCGATTTCTTTTTCAATTACCAAAAGGGATTACCCACCACCAGGGTTAAATTAACAACTTCCCTGGGTAGTTTTACAATAGAATTATATGATAATGTTCCTTATCATAAGGCTAATTTTATCTACCTCACAAAACAGGGCTACTTCAATAATACCATGTTCCACAGGGTGGTAAAGGACTTTATTATACAGGGTGGTAATGCGGATAACAAAGAAACCGCCCAGAAACGAAGGGAAATTGGGCGCTATCTCCTACCCCCGGATACACGGAAGGGATATAAACATCACCGTGGAACCATTTCCATGCCAAGCAGCGAGATGGACAATCCCCATATGCTTGCCAGTCCGTATGAATTTTTTATTGTAGTAACCACCCCCGGCTCTTACCATCTCGATGGGAACTATACTCCTTTTGGACGAGTGGTTGAAGGGATGGATATTGTGGACCTTATTAACCAACAGCCGGTTGATGATGGAGACTGGCCTTCAAAAAATATATATATCCAGAAAGTCGAAATTGTAAAGTAGGTTATTGCCTAAGGTATCAAGAGAATAACTTGAATTATGTATCTGTTTTTCGGTATATATTGGGCAGGGCTATCTTGTACCTCACAGCCAGTAAACGTATACCGATCACCACTACAATGGCAATTACAAAGGCGTATTCCTCAATTATAGGTAGTTTTCTAATCAAAAAGTAACTGCCTCCACCCATGATACATGCGGTAGCATAGATCTCTTTCCGAAAGATCACAGGGATCTCATTACAAAGAATGTCTCTTATGACCCCTCCAAAACTGGCTGTAATGGTTCCAAGAGCAATACACATGATCGGAATAAGATCGGCTTGGAGACCCTTGTCTATGCCCACCATGGTATAGAGTCCGATCCCTATGGTATCGAATAAAAACAATGATTTCCTTAAGTAACGCAATCGTTCCCGGAACAGAATGGCAAATATTACGGCACCAAGTATGGTAAATGTATACACAGACTCGCGCATCCATACCACAGGTGTGTTTCCAATAAGCATATCGCGCAGCGTTCCTCCCCCAACCGCGGTCACAAAAGCAATGATAAACACCCCAAAAAGATCCAGTTTTTTGTCCATGGCCACCAATACACCGGAGATGGCAAAAGCTATGGTCCCTAAAATATCAATAGTAAGATAAAACAAGTGCGAGTTTATTTTCGGTAAATATAAAGTAACTTTGATTCATATGGTTATACGCAATAGTTACTCAAATTCATTTTAAACCAAGAAAAGAATTCATAAAAAGTCGTGGGTTTGCGTCGCAAAAAAACCAAGAACTTTGAAAAATGAAATATGTCATACTTTTAGTACTCCCCCTTATAATGCAAAACACCATTACCTTGTTCCAATTTACTGCAGATACCGATCCTTATAGCTGGACAGTTGTCAATGACGGGGTGATGGGCGGACTCTCTAAAGGTCGCCTCACCATCAGTGATGATGGTCACGGTATTTTTCAAGGGTTTGTTTCCCTGGAAAATAATGGTGGTTTTTCGCTTATACAACACCGCTTTCCCACTCTTAATGTGAAAAAATATACATCTCTTGTTGTACGTCTGAAAGGTGATGGGAAGAATTACCAGGTTAGGGTTAAAACCAAGGCCTCGGATTATTATAATTATGCTGTGAGTATCAAGACCAGTGGCAGCTGGGAAACTATTTCCATTCCTTTTAACCAAATGATCCCGCAATTCAGAGGTCGTTTACTGAATATGTCACCTTTTCCAGGAGAGCAGATCCAAGAAGTAGCCTTTTTAATAGGGAACAAAAAAGCAGAGGAATTCAGGATAGAGATCGATAAAATCGTCCTCAAATAGCCAAATTCAGGCTTGGGTCTTACCAGAAGTTTTATATCTTGTTACAAATCCTCAGTCATGAAAACAAGCTACTTAATCTGTCTATGCTGCTTTTGGTGTAGTATGTATAGTTCAGCTCAGGAAATCCCTGAGGTGGATCAGGATCGACTCGAAAATACAATTCTTACACTAGCAAATTTCGGTAAGATGGAGAATGGAGAGACCAACAGGGTGGCTTTCAGCGATGCCGACCTGGAGGGACGTGCCTATATTATTTCGCTGATGCAAGTTTCAGGACTAGAGGTAAGTGTTGACTTTGCCGGAAATATTATAGGAAAGAGAGCGGGAAAGGATCGTTTTTTAAAACCAATAGGTTTTGGCTCCCATATTGATATGGTACCCAATGGGGGAAATTATGACGGTTGCGTAGGTTCACTTGCTGCCATAGAAGTCATCAGGACCCTGAATGAAGCAGGAATACAAACCGAACATCCCCTTGAAGTCTTTATTTTTTCGAATGAGGAAGGCGGTGTTATGGGAAGCAGGGCATTGGTTGGAGAATTAACCCAGGATGCCCTTGATGTTGTAAACAGCACCGGGTATTCTATGGGAGAAGGCATCAACAGACTAGGAGGCAATGCGTCCAGGGTTGAAGAGGTTGAACGTTCTGAGGGTAGTCTTACCGCCTTTCTGGAATTGCATATTGAACAAGGCGGGATCCTGGACCGGGAGCAAATTGACATTGGCGTAGTAGAAGGGATCGTTGGTATAAAATGGTGGGATGTCAACATCAAGGGGTTTGCAAATCATGCAGGCACCACTCCAATGTCTATGAGAAAAGACGCTTTGCTGGCGGCCTCCAAATTTATTTTGGCTGTCAATGAGGTCACCACTAGTATTGCGGGGAAACAGGTAGGTACCGTAGGTCGAATATCGGCCTTTCCCGGTGCCCCCAATGTGATTCCCGGAGAGGTACAATTAAGCCTGGAAATACGTGATCTTTCGTCTGAGAAAATACAACAACTATTTGCGGGCATAAAAAATAGGGCCAATGACATTGAAAAAGAAATGGGAACCCCTTTCACGTTTACCCCAATTGATGCTACTTCCGCACCAGCCCTTACGGATCAAAGAATTCAGAAAATGATATCTGAAGCGGCCAAGGAAATGAGCTTGAGTACAAAACAAATGCAAAGTGGAGCCGGACACGATGCCCAGGATATGGAACGCATAACCCCGGTAGGAATGATTTTTGTCCCAAGTAAGGATGGCATAAGCCATTCCCCCAAGGAATACACCTCTCCAGATGATATGGCAAATGGCGCCAATGTTCTTTTACGTACTATTCTAACGTTAGATACATCCTGGTTTTGATACAATGCGTAAACAATCAAGAATTGTTTAGAATGACCAGATTTAAACACTGTTTAATTCTCTAAATAGCTATATTCACAAAAAAAATTATCCGATGCTTTTACGAACTTTATTTTTATGTCTTATTACCATTAGTTGTGGGAATTTGTATGCCCAACCCATTACGGGATTTACACCTGAAAATATCCCAAATCAGCTGAAATTAGAGGCTTCTTTTGAAGCAGGACTTTCTGCAGAAAATCTGGATGCCTGGATGCAGAAAATGGCTGCAGAACCTCACTGGGTAGGCACTGAATACGGTCGGGAAAATGCTGAATGGATGGCCAAACAATTCAAATCATGGGGATATGACACCAAGATAGAGACCTATGACATCCTTTTTCCCTATCCAACAATCAGAGAATTGAAATTGGTGAGTCCTGTTCCCTATGAAGCCAGACTAACTGCTGTACCGGTAGAAGGGGATCCCTATACTGCTCAGGGAGAGGCGCTCTTACCAAGCTACAATGCCTTTTCTACAGATGGGGATGTAGAAGCCGAGCTTGTTTTTGTCAACTACGGAATACCAAAGGATTATGAGGAACTGGAAAAATTAGGCATAGATGTAAAAGGAAAGATTGTAATCGCTAAATATTATGGTTCCTGGCGCGGAATAAAACCAAAATTAGCGGCTGAGAAAGGTGCTATCGGTTGTATCATCTATTCCGATCCCGAGGATGACGGCTATGTGCGCGGTGATGTATATCCTGAGGGTGCCTTTAAAAATAAGACAGGCGTTCAACGAGGTTCCGTTATGGACATGCCTTTGTACCCGGGTGATGTACTAACTCCGGGGTATGCGGCTACCAAAGATGCCAAACGACTCGATAGAAATGAGGCACCAACGATCACCAAAATTCCCGTTCTACCAATTTCATATGAAGACGCGCAACCACTTCTGGAGGCTCTTAAAGGTCCGGTTGCCCCAGATTCCTGGAGAGGTGGTCTGCCCATTACCTATCACATAGGTCCGGGGCCTGCAACAGTACATTTAAAACTAGCATTCGATTGGAAACTAACTCCCGCCCATAATGTGATAGCAACTCTAAAGGGATCTAAATACCCTAACCAATGGGTAATGCGTGGTAACCACCATGATGCGTGGGTACATGGAGCCAATGATCCTGTCAGCGGGATGATAGCCCTGATGGAAGAAGCCAGGGTGGTAGGGGAACTCGCCAGAAAAGGACAGCGCCCAAAACGTACCATTGTATACGGCGCATGGGATGCTGAAGAGCCCGGGCTTATAGGTTCTACAGAGTGGGTGGAAGATCACGAAAAAGAATTACAGGAAAAATTAGTGGCATATATAAATACAGATGGCAACGGGCGTGGCTTTTTTGGTGCAGGCGGCTCTCATACACTTCAAACTATGGTAGCTGAAGTAGCCGATATTGTTAAGGATCCGCAAACAGGAGTTTCCATTAAAGAACGCAGAATTGCAAGACAATTGGTTAGTGGAGGACCCGGCACCTTTAGTTTAAGCGCTTTGGGATCTGGTTCGGATTATACCCCTTTTATTCAGCATGCGGGAATCGCCTCCCTAAACATAGGATTTGGAGGAGAAAATGCAGGTGGGGAATATCATACCATTTATGATACCTATCCACACTATAAACGATTTAAAGACCCGGAATTTGCCTATGGTATAGCCCTGGCCAATGCTGCAGGCAGAATTGTACTGCGACTTGCAAATGCCGATGTACTTCCTTTTGAGTTTTCTCAATGGCACGCCACCGTTGCTGATTATTTAAAAGAGATCATGGATGGTGCAGACAGTATGCGAAAGGATGTTGAAAAACACAATTCTCTAGTGTCAAAGAATGCATTTGAATTGGCAGCCGATCCGCGAAAAGCATTTGTTAAACCCACAGCCCGGGAAGCCATCCCCTATTTAGATTTTTCACCGGTCCAGAATAGCCTGGCCAAACTTTCCAACAGCATTGATACATTTGAGGCCATTTCTCTTGAAACGCTGTCTTCAGCAAAACAGGAAGCCCTGAATAAAGCGATGCAAAAAACGGAACAAGTACTTACAGACGTAGGTGGCCTTCCCAGGAGGTCATGGTTCAGGCATCAATTATATGCGCCGGGATTTTATACGGGATATGGGGTAAAAACCTTACCCGGGGTACGTGAAGCCATTGAGCAGAAGAACTGGGAAGAAGCTCAGGAGCAGATCAGCAAGTTATCGGGGACATTTGATCTAATGGAGGCACATATTCAAAAGCTTATAAATCTTACAAAATAGGAAGTAAAAAAGGTCAGGTCAAAGAACTAACGGACTGCCTGGCCTTTTCATATTCTGCCATCATATCTTCAACGATCTGGGCGGCCGGCTTTATGTCATGAATGATAGCAGAAACCTGACCTATCTCTAGTTCGCCATCTTTAAGGTCGCCTTCGAACATCCCTTGCTTTGCCCTTGCCCTGCCCAGCAATGTTTTGAGTTCTTCAGTTGTGGCACAGCGCTTATAGGCATCTTGTACATCTTGATAGAATTCATTTTTCAGCATACGAACCGGGGCCAGTTCTTTTAAGGTCAATTGCGTATCACCCTCCTTGGCTTCCACCACTTTCTGTTTAAACAATAGATGAGAGGAGGCTTCATGCGAAGCTACAAATCTACTTCCTACCTGTACCCCATCTGCACCAAGCACCATGGTAGCTAACATTGCTTGCCCGGAGGCAATCCCGCCTGCGGCGATCAAAGGAATTTTCAACTGTTCTTTTACAGCAGGGATGAGGGTAAGGGTTGTGGTCTCGTCCCTCCCATTATGTCCCCCCGCCTCAAATCCTTCTGCCACCACGGCATCTACCCCGGCTTGTTCGGCTTTTAAGGCAAATTTTACGCTACTTACCACATGAACAACCGTAATGCCCTTATCTTTCAAATAGGAAGTCCAGGTAGCAGGATTCCCTGCAGAAGTGAATACTATAGGCACCTCCATTTCGGTAATAATTTCCATCAGTTTATCAACATCCGGATACAACATGGGGACATTTACCCCAAATGGTTTGGTAGTTGCCTGCTTACATTTTTGAATATGTTCTCTTAATACCGGAGGGTACATGCTGCCGGCACCTAAAAGGCCAAGTCCTCCGGCATTAGATACTGCAGAGGCAAGGCGCCATCCGCTTGCCCATATCATTCCGGCCTGTACTATAGGATATTGAATCTCAAAAAGAGTGGTAATTCTATTGTTCATAGATGTTCTTTATACATTGAAGATAGATAAGAGGGCTATCATCTACAATTTTTCTAGGAGATAACACCAGACCCAATTAGCTCATCCCCCAAATACCAGGCAATGAACTGACCTTCCGTTATAGCTGCTTGTTTCTCATCAAAATCTGCATACAAACCACCATCTACCTGGTATAAGGTGGCTTTTTGGAGTGGTTGACGATATCGAATCCTCGCCATTACCTCCATGGTCTCATCTGGCTGCAAAGCCAGATCTGGTCGTACCCAATGCACTTCCTCCTGCTGTACGAACAAGGTTTTTCTGTACAGCCCGGGATGGGCTTTTCCCTGCCCGGTGTAGATCACATTTTCCTCAACGTCCGTACCAATGACAAATAAGGGTTCCCTGGTTCCGCCAACATCCAGACCTTTTCGTTGACCGATTGTAAAGTAATGCGCTCCCTGATGAGCCCCCACTATTTTTCCATCCTCCTTACTATAATGGGGTTTTTCTGATAAATACGCCAACTCTTGTTGTTTGTTCTCAAAAGTTGGAAGCACTTCTTCATAGTGAGATGCATTTGCCGGCACTTCTACGATATCTCCTTTTCTGGGCTTTAACTGTTGTTGTAAAAAATCGGGCAAGCGAACCTTCCCTATAAAGCACAGCCCCTGAGAATCCTTTTTTTCTGCCGTGATCAAATTATTCTCAGCAGCGACTTTACGAACTTCCGGTTTGGTCAACTCACCTATTGGAAAAAGTGTCTTTGACAACTGTTCTTGGGAAAGCTGACACAGAAAATACGATTGGTCCTTATTGCCATCCTTCCCGGCCAGTAACTGATAGGTAGTGGAACCATCGGGATGCTTTATGCTTCCTTTCCTGCAATAATGTCCGGTAGCCACATAATCTGCTCCAAGGTCCATGGCAATTTTCAAAAAAACATCAAACTTTATTTCCCGATTACACAGGATATCGGGATTAGGGGTGCGCCCACGTTCGTACTCTCGAAACATGTAATCCACAATACGTTCTTTATACTGGGCACTTAGATCAACCGTCTGGAATGGGATGCCCAATTTTTCGGCTACAATAAGGGCGTCATTACTATCTTCCAGCCACGGACATTCCTTTGAAATGGTCACAGAATCATCGTGCCAATTCTTCATAAACAGGCCTATCACCTCATATCCTTGCTCTTTGAGCATATAGGCGGCTACACTGCTATCTACTCCTCCGGAGAGTCCAACTACTACTTTCTTCATACCATATTATCGCTGCAAAAATACGAAATATTGTATAGGTAACACCAGTTGTACCCCCGCAGTGGGCATACCGAAATCACTGGCAATAAAAGAGAATATAATAGAATTATTGTTAATTTTTTATTAATTATACTTAAACAAAAGGAACTCAACAAGATCTAAGTATCCAATAGGTAGACTATGCTCAATTACCCATTAACGTTATGTATTAGCTAATTAAATAAGTAACAACAAAGACTAGAAGCGTGTTAAACATTTAATAAATATCTTTTTATGTTTAAGCATTATATTAATTTCGTTAAACAATAATTAAAAAAATCATTCCATGAAAACAACTTCAATCTTATTCAAAACTTTTGCCCTTGCTTTAACAATGGCTTTTGTTGGAGCATGCTCCAACGATGATGATAATCCGCCAATGGTAGATATGTCTACAACTATCGTAGACCTGGCCGTTGCTACAGACGACCTTAGTAACCTTGTTGCCGCATTACAGCGTGCTAATTTGGTTTCTGCATTGGAAGCAGAGGGACAATTTACTGTCTTTGCTCCAACCAATGCAGCTTTCGAAGCTTTCTTAGTGGCTAATAATTTTGCCACTTTAGAAGATGTACCTGTAGATATTTTGACACAAGTACTTTTAAATCATGTGGTAGAAGGAGAATTTTTCTCGACTGCTTTAAGTACCAGTTATGTTTCTTCCTTGTCTACTGCAGGTCCTGGTGGAGCTAATCTGAGTTTGTTTATCGATACTTCTAATAGTGTTACTATCAATGGAATTTCAGACGTTGTTACTCCAGATGTGGATGCTGATAATGGTGTAGTTCATATTGTAGATGCAGTTATAGGATTACCGAATATTGTAGATCATGCGGTAGCAAACGGCGATCTTTCTTCCCTGGTAGGAGCATTAACTGATGGAGGCAATACTACCTTTACTGATCTGCTTTCTGATGATTCTACAGATTTTACGGTTTTTGCCCCGGTAAACAGTGCTTTCACAGCCTTTGAAAATCCTGACGGAAATGAGTTGGCCAATATCCTTTCTAATCATGTAGTAGTTGGAGCAGCCGCCTTTTCTACAGGTTTAAGTAATTCATATGTTACTACTGCTGCAGCCAACGCAGACGGGGATAACTTAAGTCTATATATAAATACTGACGACGGAGTTTCTTTGAATGGAAGCAGTGAGGTTGTAGCTGCAGATATAGTTGCCACTAACGGGGTGATACACGCAGTGAATGCCGTGATTGACCTACCAAAAGTAACCACATTTGCAACTGCCGATCCTACATTTGAAACTTTGGTAGCAGCGTTAACAGCGTATCCTTCCTTTACGTATGTGGATGCCTTGCAAACTCCAAATGGTACAACACCAGCACCTTTTACTGTTTTTGCCCCAACAAACGAGGCATTTGCAGATCTATTAACTGATCTTGAGCTAACTGAATTGTCTGAAATTCCGGAAGGAACCTTGTCTGCAGTTTTAGAGTTGCATGTTGTCGCTGAGGCTAATGTAAGAGCAGAAGATTTGGCTAGCTTGAATGGCGCTAGTGTAGCAACCTTAGGCGGTCAGAATATCGTCATTGATGCTAATACACCCGCCGTAAACGGACCGGATGAAATAGCAAATCCAATTATTGTTACTGACGTACAAGCAATGAATGGGGTTGTTCATGCCATAAGTCGTGTAATTAGATAAATACTTTTTTAAAAATATTCTCTTGGAGCCGCATTAAGCGGCTCCTTTTTTTTGCACCTTATATAAGTTCAATAATTCGTGTACCCAATATGACTGATTTCTATACAACAAGCATTGAACTATTAGCATACAAAATAAGGCG
>JAHEHU010000046.1 GCA_024639765.1 Eudoraea sp. | reverse complement strand
AGTTGCCTTATCTTTGCGATTACATTTAACCAGCCCGAAATAGCCAAACTTCTAATAGTTCATGGTGCTGACATTAATATCAAGGATGCCCGTGGCAATACGGCCTTAGATCATGCTAAGATGCAGGGCTTTAGCCATTTTGAAGATATTTTAAGTGGGGAATAGGATCAGGATACTATGGGTCAACAACTCTCAATAGCAATTATACAAACTTCTTTAACCTGGCAAGATCCTGAAGAGAATAGAGCCCGGTTTTCAGAGAAGATGCGCACCATAGAAAAGGGTGCAGACCTTATTGTGCTACCCGAAATGTTTACGACTGGTTTTACGATGACCCCCGAAGCCATTGACGAAGATGAAGGAATAAAAACCTTGCAATGGATGAAATTTGAGGCCCAAACCACAAAAGCGGCAGTTGTAGGAAGTATTCCATTTTATGAAAATGGACGGTATACTAATCGGCTTTTTTTTGTGGAGCCCAATGGCAATTATCAGTATTATGATAAGCGGCACACCTTTACCCTTGCAGGAGAACATTTAATGTACGCTTCCGGAAAAGAGCTGCTTACTGTAGAATATAAGGGATTTAAAATTTGTCCATTGATCTGTTATGATCTTCGTTTTCCGGTATGGTCCAGAAATACGCAAGACTATGACCTCTTGTTGTATGTTGCCAACTGGCCGAAACCTAGGGTCGCAGCGTGGGATGCCTTGTTAAAGGCAAGAGCCATAGAGAACATGGCCTATTGTATTGGGGTTAACAGAATTGGTACCGATGACAATGATCATGAATATGTGGGTCACTCAGCCTGTTACGATGCACTGGGCACACAATTGGCATTTTCAAACAAAGATGAGGTGCTCCTTGCAGTGATCAACAAAGAAAACTTGATTAGCTGTAGGGCCAAGTTGCCATTTCTTGAGGATAGAGACCCGTTTACTCTTCAATAGGGAAGACCTGTTCTAGTTCCCAATTGGCCCTAACTTCTATCTCCTGAGGGAAATAAATGACCTTTTCGGGCTGTATTTTATCCAGAAAATTACCGGTATCCCAGCGCTTATTGGCATTGGCGTCAAAGATAACCCGTAAAAGATACTTTTTTGGCTCTAACAGATTGAACTCATATAACATATCTTCTTCCGAAATAATAGAACGAACCACCTTGCCTTTTGGTTCTGCAAGTTGTAGAATAATAGGGTAGGTAATGGTGCCTTGCAGCTGTATCCTAAGATTGCCATAATCTGCGTAACTTCCCGTTCTTAGCCTGTATAGAAGGGTATCATTGGTAGCCCCAAAAAGATCCGTTAGAGCACCCGGTAATATAGAGAGTGAATAGGTCTCATTGGGTTCTTTCTTAAAAGAAAATTCCATTCGGTTGGCCAGGGTATCAAGACGTATATTCAAAGATTGTGCGATCGAATCTTTATTCATCATAGTTGCCAAGGAGGTATCTATCTTCCGGATCGGAATATTGGAAATCACGGCCATTGTATCCAGGAATCCGATAGAACTTCGATAAGTGGGGTTCAGTATCAAGGAATCTGCCGGCAATTTGCGTGTTTTTACTGTGAACGTATCGCGTTTTTGTAGGCGTTCATTCAGTACTTCGAAAAGCAAGGAATCCACTTCAAAAGGTGTAAACCAATAATTAAGTGTATCCTTTCCGGGTTCTTTGGAAACAAAGCTGGTAATTGAATCAGGGATTGAGGTAATCGTATTTATTTTAAGTGATTCATCACTTCCTTTATACCCAAAAATGATCTTATTGCCTGCGCTGAATTTTGGTGCCGAAGGCGCGTATTTAGGCACTTCCCTAAAAAGATTCAGTAGGTAAATAGAATCTGTAGGCAAGGAGATGGTATCCTCTACAAATCCAATCTTGTCTGTGACGGCATCATAAAGATTGTTCTTGGCCTCATCTTTTATCGCCAGTAAACGATACTTTCCGGCTTTCAGATTTTGAAGCTTGAATATGGTAGTGCTGTCTTGGGTATTGGCAATATAATTCGGAGGTTTCTTATTGATGATTGAATCTGTATATGCGGTATCTATTTCATATAGCATCACACTAATGAATTCCTCAGTTTCCTTGTTAAATGCATCTTTAACAACTCCTAAAAGTGTAAGGGAATCTATATACTCCCCGGTAGAAAAAACATAGGTCAGGTAGGAACTTGGATTGTTCTCATTATTATCTACAATACTTTGTCCAAAATTCAGGGTATAGGTAGTGTTTTCTCTCAAGGTATCTTTTATGACCAACTCAACATACTTACTGGCACCGCCCTGTGGACTTATTTCGGGAGGATATTGAAAAGGAGGAGAAACAATCAGCTGATTTTGAACATCTTGCAATTTGATGTATTCATCAAAATAAAGACGGATCTTGGAAGTCTTGAAATTGGTGCTCAGATTCTCTGGTTCGGCTTTGATCAGCACAGGGGGCTCGGTATCTTTCGGCCCTCCTGAGGGACTCCCACGACGGGCGCATTGATGCAGTGCCAAGGCCGTAAAAAGAAGAAATAGTACCGCTATTAAACGCTTTGTTATAGCCATGAAACCATAGTTTAAGCAAAGAAACAACTAATTTGTAGAATTCTGAAATTAAGGTACCATAGCCATTGTGGCAATATAAATAGCAGCATTTAGTTCATTATTAATTGCTTTTGCACAGGCTTCCAGGGTAGCACCTGTGGTAACCACGTCATCTACCAACAGTATTTTTTTGTTTGACAACCCATCTGACCTTTCGATTGAAAATACAGGGGTCTGATGTTGCCAGCGGAAGATCCTGGATTTTTGTGTTTGCGTTTGTGTTTGCGTGGTCTTTATGAGGATATCATCGCGGTAGGACGCATTTAGATGATGAGCCAGTCTTTTACCAAATCCCTCTACCTGGTTATACCCCCTCTTTCTACGTTTTTTTGGATGCATGGGCACCGGCAAAATCAGGTCAATCGCGGGAAGTCCCGTGTCTCTCTTCAGTATAGGCCCATACCAATCGCCCAAAAAAGTAGCGATCTGTGCTTGGTTCCTGTATTTTAGATAATGAATAAGGTTCTTAACGATGCCTATATCATTGAAAATGAGAAAACTTGAAGCTTTTTCAATGGCAATTCGTCCGTAAAAAGTGCGGTCTAAACTGTTTTCTTCTGAAAAATTGAACTCGGTGAGTGGTACTTGGTCTCGACAAGGGGTACACAAAATCTGCTCTCCCCGATATAATCGTGCATTACATCCAAAACACACACGGGGTAAGAGAACCGTGTTGAGATCATTTATTATATTTGGTAGCTTGGTTAATATCAAATCTTAACGCATTAAAACCTACTTAGAACTTAGCCTTTATTGAATGGATATTCAAGATACTAAATTCAATTATAAAATTATCCTGGCGGCTATGGGAGCTGTAATTATAGGTGTACTTATCGCCTTTTATTACAGTTACGCGCAATCTAAGACCCAGATACAGTATTTGGAGGATGAAAAGGGGTTGCTCGTTAGGGATCTTACCCTGATGAAAACAGAAGTAGATAGATTATCTGCCCTCAATGAAGTAAATGAGATAGAACTTCAGGATTCTAAATTCCGTGTTGAACAATTATTAGATTCTGTTGGCAGGCTATCCTTTACCATAAATAAGCTTCAGGAATTCAAAAGCGACCTTAGAAGGCTTGAGGCACAATACGATAGTATCAAGTTAAAGAACAATCTGCTGCGATATAACAACAGACTGCTCGCTGATAAGTATGACGAGACACGCGGCATGCTGGAAGAGCTTCGAGGTCAAAGTAATTCCCTGGCTGAGGCAGAAGCCTTATTGAGGAGAAAAAATCAGGAACTGAGTAGAGAGCTAAAATTGAAAAGTTATCTAGCCCTTATAAATTCGGAGGGTAGCGGATTTAGAATGCGCAGCGGCCGGCCCATAAAAACAAATAAAGCCTCTACAATTGAAAAGTTACGTGGTTGTATTACCATTCAGTCAGATCCCAACACTACTGCAGTTCAGGAAAAAGTACTGTATTTCCAGTTTCTTGGGCCCAATATGGGGATCATAGAAGATAATGCCAATATTATCTCGGTCAATGGCAACATTTACAGTAAGAGAGTTACTCTTATATTTAAAGGGGAAGAAATGAGTGTATGCGACTTTATTACGGTGCCGGAAGGATCTCTTTTGGAAGGCACCTACACCTTGAATGTATTTGAAGACGAAAAATTACTCACTACCACAGAATTTCAACTAAAATAATCCTTAGAGTCTTTCTCTAAAAGTTCTATTTTTGCCCAATGGCAAATCAAGAAGACAATTTCAGAAAAGTAATTTCACACGCCAAAGAATATGGGTATGTGGTGCAGTCTAGTGAGATCTACGACGGCCTTAGTGCTGTATATGACTACCTGCAAAATGGGGCGGAATTAAAGAAAAATATACGTGAGTACTGGTGGCAGGCAATGGTTCAAATGAATGAGAACATTGTAGGGATAGACACCGCCATATTTATGCATCCAACCATTTGGAAGGCTTCCGGACACGTAGATGCATTCAATGATCCACTGATAGATAATAAGGACTCCAAGAAAAGGTACAGGGCAGACGTCCTTGTAGAAGACTATGTAGCCAAAATAGAGGCTAAAATTGAAAAGGAAGTAAGCAAAGCTGCCAAACGCTTTGGGGAGGCCTTTGACAAAGAACAATTCCTGGCAACCAATGCACGTGTAGTAGAATATCAACAACGGTCACAAACCATTTTGAAAAGACTAGCAAGGTCCCTTGAAAATGAGGACCTGGAAGATGTGAAGGAGCTTATCGTTGAACTAGATATTGCCTGTCCCTTATCTGGATCAAAGAATTGGACAGATGTAAAACAGTTCAATTTAATGTTTGGCACAAAATTAGGAGCCTCGGCAGATTCTGCTATGGACCTATACCTACGCCCGGAAACAGCTCAGGGTATTTTTGTCAACTTTCTAAATGTTCAGAAATCGGGTCGTTTAAAGATACCCTTTGGAATAGCACAGATAGGCAAAGCCTTTCGCAATGAGATCGTAGCAAGACAATTCATTTTCAGGATGCGCGAATTTGAGCAGATGGAAATGCAGTTCTTTATAAGGCCCGGTACCCAAAAAGAGTGGTACGAAACCTGGAAGAGAACACGGATGAAATGGCATCTTTCGCTGGGAATGGGGGAAGACAATTACCGTTTTCATGACCATGAAAAATTAGCACATTACGCAGATGCTGCTGCAGATATTGAGTTTAAATTCCCATTTGGCTTTAAAGAATTAGAAGGCATTCATTCTCGAACCGATTTTGACCTGGGGAGTCATGAAAAATTCTCAGGAAAAAAACTTCAATACTTCGATCCGGAACTGGAAGAAAGTTATGTTCCTTATGTGGTAGAGACCTCAATTGGTTTGGACCGAATGTTCCTTGCGGTTCTCTCCAATGCATTGGTGGAAGAGGAACTTGAAAATGGATCTACACGTACTGTCCTGAAGATACCGGCAGTATTGGCTCCCACAAAAGCGGCAGTACTGCCCCTCGTAAAAAAGGATGGTCTTCCCGAGATCGCACACAAGATCGTAGCGGACCTTCGTCTCGATTTTAATGTGATCTACGATGAGAAAGATGCCGTAGGACGCAGGTATAGAAGGCAGGATGCAGCGGGTACTCCATTCTGCATTACGGTAGATCATCAAACCTTAGAAGATGACTCAGTTACGATTCGTCATCGGGATACAATGGAACAAAAGCGGATAGCCATTAAAGAGATCTCTTCTGTTATGGAGAAAGAAGTTGCCATGAAATATTGGCTTCAAAAAATAGCTGAGGATTAAAGCGTATATCTTAGCCTAATACTCGTATAATAATTCCGGTCATTTCCCGGATAGTAGTAGCGCGGTTCTGCGCCTCCAAATGCCCGCGTATTGATCAGAACAGATTGTGCATATCTCACATTGAAGAGATTATTGATCCCAAGTGCCACGCCAAGGCTAAACGCCGAACTTAGTTTTTGTTCATAACGCCATTTGGTAGTAAAGACATGAAATGGATCACTAGACAGGGTGTTGGCATCTGTAAGGGGAATGCTGCCTACAAATTGATGCGTTGTATTCCAGAATAAATAATCCTTGAATTGTATCTGTAGTCCACTGTTCAATCTGTGTTTTGGTACACCTGTTAAAGGATTTCCGGAGAAATCATTGTCGCCATCCACAAATTCAATAAAGCTATGCTGGTTATAGGTGTAGTTAATAAAGGGTGTCATCCTTATCCCGGAAGTGAGATCCCATCTATAATTAATGGCGGCCTCAAAGCCCTGATGTCTTGTTTTGCCTGCGTTTCTCCCAACAAACTGATCGTCACCGACCCGCTCTGCCACTAATAGATTCCTCACGTCCATTTGATATACCGCCAGAAGCAGGTGGAGCTTGTTTTTGAGCAGGAAAAGATTGGATCCCAACTCGTAATTTGTCCCGGTCTCCTGGGCAATATCAGGATTGATCACGCCATCTGGAGTAAGGGTCTCTTCCACAGTTGGGTTGGAAAAACCCCTGCTAACATTGGCATACAAAGATTGATAGTTTGTAAAACGGTAATTAACATTGATACTCGGAAGAGCAATTGCCTTGAAATTCCTATCTGCACTCTGGTTGGCATCCCCCACGTTAAATAGATCCCTGAAATCGTACCTTGTCTTATTCACGTTGAGGCCTAGCTGGAGATTTACTTTTTCAAAAAAGGCCATGTTTAGGGTAGCGAAGGTATTTAATTGAGAGCGAAATTCTTTATTATCTGCGAACTGATCACCTTGCAGGCTTCCTTCGCCATTGTTTAGCTCGTACAGGTTTTCGTATTCACCCCATGAATATTCATCCTTATATAATTCAGCTCCGAAGGAATACCCTGATTGAATACCAAATAGGTCCATCTCACCAATAAACTGAGTACGAAAGCCAAATCCATTCGTAAATTCATCCAGGATCCCAAAAGGGCGCGCTTCATAATGGTCTAAATAGGTATAAAAAACGCTGGTAGAATTTTTAAAATTAGATGAAAAAGTATGTTGATAATTGGTCCCTAGAAGGGTGTATTTATTGGCCTCATATCCTTTAGAAGCGGCCCATGTAAATGCTGCCTGAGTGGGATCCTCGGTAAATGCTGTGATCCCTAAAGAGCTTGGGATCTGAGCCGTATAGTCTATATAATTGACCAACAGACTAATGCTATTTTTTGGATCTAATTGATAGGTAGTATTCAGCAGTAGTCCATCCCGATCGAAATTATTATTTTCCCGATAGCCATCCGTGTTTAAATGGTCATACGAAAGGCCAAAGGATAGTCCCTCATCTGCATGCCTGAGAGAAAGGTTATTCTTAAATAAGCCATAGGAACCAATGGTGGTATTATTGGAAAAGGTAGTGCTTGTCCCCAGTGCTTCCCTGGTACTAAGTAAGAATGCGCCACCAAGATTGGATCCGAAGGCAGTTGCTTTAGGTCCTTTGACAACTTCCACCTGACTCAGATTTTCAAGATCATAGGCTTCAATAGTAGAAAATCCACTGCCATTGGTCACCGGGATATCATTGTAATACATGCGAAGTTTATCCGTACCAAATAGGGTGCGTGCCCCAATACCCCTGATCGTAATTCTGTTGGTATTTAAAGCGCCAGATAACACATAGACCCCGGGGATCTGGTTTATGGCCGAGACTGCATCTATGGGGCTCACGTTGTCAAAGATCTTAGCTCCTATGATCTGGGAGGGTACAATACCGGTAGTTCGCTTTTCTCTTAATTCTTCTAATAAAAGTACTTCCTTTAAAACCGTAATACTATCCTGCTGGGAGGGAACCTGACATAAGACAGGAACACTACATAACAGTAACAAGAAAAAGGTAATTATCCGATTCATCCTCAATAGTAAGGGCGCAAAAATACATATTAATAACTTAGTTCTGATTTGTGAAAACACAGCTGCCTTTTTTTCAGTGTACCTTGTTATTATTAATTTCACACCAAAATTTAGTTCATGAAGATCGTATCATACAATGTGAATGGAATACGGGCCGCCCTAAACAAGGGATTCTTAGAGTGGCTTCAAAGTGTAGATCCTGATGTGGTTTGCCTTCAGGAAATAAAGGCCATGAGAGATCAGTTAGAACTTTCCCTATTTGAGAAGGCAGGCTATCCGTATCATTACTGGTTTAGTGCAGAAAAAAAGGGCTATAGCGGGGTGGCCATCCTCTCTAAGAAGGAACCTGATCATGTGGAGTTTGGCACCGGGATAGACTACATGGATTTTGAAGGTCGTAATTTGCGGGCCGATTTCAATGGGGTGTCTGTGATGAGCTTATACTTGCCTTCGGGAACCAATCTTGCAAGGCTAGATCATAAACTGATGTATATGGCCGATTTCCAGACCTATGTAGATGAACTTAAGAACACCCACCCTAAGTTGGTCATTTGTGGCGACTACAATATTTGTCATAAGGCTATAGATATACATGATCCGGTAAGGAATAAAAATGTTTCGGGGTTTTTACCCGTTGAACGCGAATGGATAGGGAATTTCTTAGAGAACGGCTTTATTGATAGTTTTCGGCACTTCAACCAGGAACCTCACCAATATACCTGGTGGAGTTACAGAGCCAATGCCAGAAATAATAACAAAGGTTGGCGCTTAGACTATGGAATGGTTAGTAGTCCCCTAGAAGATCAATTAAAACGATCGGTTATCCTATCCAAAGCAAAACACAGTGATCATTGCCCAATTCTGGTAGAATTGGAAAGCAGGTAGTTTTCATTTACATATCCTATGACTACCTTTGCGACCTTTAATACAAATTGTGAAGAATGATCTATACTACCCTTCCTTATACCAACCTGGAAGTAAGCAAAATATGTCTGGGAACCATGACCTGGGGACGACAGAATTCTGAAAACGAAGGCCATGAGCAAATGAACTATGCAGTGGAACAAGGTATCAACTTTTTTGATACCGCAGAACTCTATCCTATTCCAGCACATCCGGACAGATATGCGCTTACTGAAAAGATCATTGGTAATTGGTTTAAAAAAACAGGAAAAAGAGACAAAATTGTCTTGGCCTCGAAGATCGCCGGAAAAGCCGCGTTCACAAAATTTATCCGTACTACAGGATTCAAAAAAGAGTCGCTTATAGAGGCAGTGAACGGCAGTTTAGAAAGACTGCAAACAGATCATATAGATCTGTATCAGTTACATTGGCCAGAGCGATCCACAAATTATTTCGGGAAACGAGGATATACCCATGATCTTTCAGATTTTTGGGAAGATAATATTCATCAGGTTTTGGAAACGCTCAGGGAACTCATCAAAGAGGGGAAGATAGGTCATGTTGGCTTATCTAATGAAACCCCCTGGGGCGCCATGCGTTTTTTGGAAGAAAGCAAGGTACACAAAAGTTTACCGAGAATGATCACTATTCAGAACCCATACAGCTTACTGAACAGAACATTTGAAGTGGGGTTATCCGAAATTTCTATGAGAGAAAAATTAGGCCTTTTAGCGTACTCTCCCTTGGGTTTTGGCGTATTAAGCGGGAAATATCTGGGTGGGGCAAAACCGGCCGATGCCCGCATTACACTCTTCCCTGCATACGGAAGATATAGCAATGATATTGCACTGAAAGCCACCCAAAAATATCAGGATCTGGCAAATGAATACGGAATTTCTCTCACCCAGATGGCATTGGCATTCGTTACCTCAAGACCTTTTTTAACAAGTACTATCATTGGGGCTACCTCTATGGAGCAATTAAAGGAGAACATAGGTAGTATAGACCTAAGCTTAACCGATGAGATTCTGAATAAGATTGAGGCCATTCATAACGAGATCCCAGATCCGGCAC
Source organism: Eudoraea sp. (assembly GCA_024639765.1). Lineage (GTDB taxonomy): Bacteria > Bacteroidota > Bacteroidia > Flavobacteriales > Flavobacteriaceae > Muriicola. The sequence goes on along the minus strand of JAHEHU010000046.1, from coordinate 10,961 downwards.
CTTAATTAAAAGGTTTTTTGATCCACATCATCTATGAATTGAATTACTCCATTAAAGTAGGTTTTCTGATCATCATATTGGGATAAATGACTCCCATTGGGGCAGTACAGGTACCGGCCATGCTGCACTTCCTTGGACATCCACTCCATATGCGCAGGATCCATAGTATCGTATTGCGCACCTACGACCAGAGTTGGCACTTTTATTTCTTTAAGTTTATCTTTTATATCCCAATCCTTGAGAGTGGCATTACCGGTGACTCCAAATTCACTGTATCCCTGCATATGTACATACACCTGATTATTGGCGTGAGTTAAAGTACGCATTACGGCTTCAGGCCATTTATCTGGTGGCATGCGTAGCACATGTTCTGTATAATAGTATTGAAATAGTAACTCGCCATATCTTGGATTCTCAAAATCTTCGGCTTCTTCCATAGCCTTTATTTCTTCATAAACAGCTGGATCCATTTGAGGTCCCAATACATTTTGAGCGTACAGGTTATATTCCGGAATGCTGCTCATCATATTGGAGATCACCAAACCTTTAAGGTTATCCTGATATTTAAGGGCGTATTCCATGGCCAGGATACCCCCCCAGGATTGGCCAAGCAAATAGAAATTGGAGGCATCAAGGCCAAGCGCCTGGCGAACCTGTTCTACTTCTTCCACAAAGCGTTCTGTGGTCCAAAGATCCAGATCATCTGGTTTGTCACTGTAATAAGAACCTAATTGATCGTAATAGATGTATTCAATACCCTCCTGAGGTAAATACCCATCAAAACACGCGTATAATTCATGGGTCATTCCCGGCCCGCCATGAAGGAGCAATACCTTTTTGGTAGGATTGTTGCCCACTCTTTTGGTCCATACCTTAAAAGTACCTTTAGGGGTCGTAATAGGGATCATCTTAATGCCTCCTGTAAATTGGTCATCCCTATCCTCAAAACTTAAGTAATCCGAATTGCTATCTACATTCTCGGATGAGGTAGTTTCCGGCGATTGTTTACAACTGATCACAACAATGAAAAGGATCAATAGAACTAGAAGATTTTTCATGGAGAATCTGATTTATAGTATACTTAAAAATAATATAATTTGAAGTGTTAACCGAATAACTTGCTCACCACTTCTTCAATACGGGAGACCTTAATAATATTGATAGCAGGATTTTTAAGACCTATTTTATTATTCTTGGAAACAAAAATTCTTGTAAAGCCTAATTTTTCTGCCTCCAGAATGCGTTGATCAACTCTTCTAACAGGTCTTACTTCTCCCGCCAGGCCAATTTCTGCAGCAAAACAGACCCCTTTATCCATGGGAATATCTGCATTGCTCGAAAGAACGGCCACTACTACGCCAAGGTCTATGGCAGGATCATCTACCGTAATTCCTCCTGTAATGTTCAGAAATACGTCCTTGGCACCTAATTTGAAGCCGGCACGTTTCTCGAGTACGGCCAAAAGCATGTTCAGTCGCTTACTATTAAAGCCAGTAGTAGTACGTTGAGGAGTGCCATATACCGCAGAACTTACAAGGGCCTGTATCTCAATCAATAAAGGACGCATCCCTTCCAGGGTAGAAACGATGGCGGTGCCACTTAGATGATCTTCATTTTTAGATATCAGGATCTCTGAAGGATTACTCACTTCTCTAAGACCGTCACCCTGCATTTCATAGATACCTAATTCGGCGGTAGATCCAAATCTGTTCTTTAGAGCTCTAAGAATGCGATACATATAATTACGGTCGCCTTCAAATTGCAATACGGTATCTACCATATGCTCCAGGATCTTGGGACCTGCTATAGAGCCATCCTTAGTTATGTGACCTACGAGGATCACAGGAGTGTTTGTCTCTTTTGCAAACTTTATGAGCTCTGCCGTGCACTCCCTTATTTGGGAGATGCTCCCTGCAGAAGATTCAATATAATCGGAGTGCAGTGTTTGAATAGAATCTATAACCAGTATATCTGGCTTAAGGGCTGCGATCTGCTGAAAGATCTTTTGGGTCTTGGTCTCAGTTAAAATATAACAAGAATTTGAACCGGGATAAAGTCGGTCAGCGCGCATTTTTATTTGTTTCAAACTTTCTTCCCCTGAAACATAGAGGGTTTTATAAGGAAGTTTGAGAGCGATTTGCAAAAGGAGTGTACTCTTGCCTATCCCGGGTTCTCCCCCGAGCAAAACCAGGGAACCTGGCACCAAACCACCACCAAGGACGCGATTGAATTCCTGATCTTTTACATCAAAACGCTCTTCCTTATCTGTACTGATATCAGCAATTGATAAGGGTTTAGCTGCCTTAGTGCTGCCATTGACGTTTGTCTTCCAGGTAGACTTATCTTCTTTCTGGATGAGTTCTTCTACAATGGTATTCCATTCTTTACAGGCGCTGCATTGTCCTCCCCATTTTGCATATTGGGTGCCACAGTTCTGACAAAAGAAGGCAGTTTTAGTTTTAGCCATGATCTGGCTAAAGATATTGTGGTTCCGCTTAAAAACAAAAGAAACGCCCTGCTATTAATAAGCAAGACGTTAGATATTTAAAAGGGAATTATTGCAGTATTAGTAACCGAAATCTGCTTTTATGGCATCTATCTTTTCTAAAGCCAATTCCTTGGTCAGAAAATCGATCTCCTGCATACCAAAAGCTTTTTCAAAGGTACGCAGGGCTTTTTTCACCTCTCCCAATTCCTCGTAATATTCGCCTTCAAAGTAGAAACCCAACATTGTTTCCGGATATTGTTTTTTGCAAAGTTCAGACAACGGTTTTAAGGCTTCATAATCATCCTTTTTTCTGCTGGCAGCATAGATCGCCATAATGTCGTTTAAGCTCACTTGTTTTTGGAACCCGAACAGATCTTCTATCATGGCATACTTGTCTTCCAAATATTTGAAAACAGGTTCTTCGGAGGTCAGTATTTTTTCTTTGTATTCTTTTGGGCTGATAGGTTTAAAGACCTCGAACATTTGTTCCCATGCCTTACCCAGCCCGTATGTGGCAATAGAAACCTCATTGGCCGCAGGGTATTCATCATAGGAATAATGTATCGTTGGTTTGTCAAGGGTCTTAAGATTTTGATCTAACTGCTTCACTACAGCATCACCGCCCTCAGATATTAAATGATAAAATATCTGCTGTTCCATGGCCATCAATCTTTCGGGAATTCTATTCTCCATTTCTGGTGCCAATAAGGGAGAAATACTTATAAAGGCGCTGAAAAAGGACCGGTCCTTAAAGAGGTAGTAATTCCCAAAATTGGCGGTAATGTCATACCCGATAATCATCCTGAATGGCGCAGTGTTGTAGTTTAGATCTAGGTAAGGAATGATCTCCATCCCTAAAAATTCATAGAATTGTGCTCCCTTCTCAGAGGGTAGTCCGGAGCTTTCCTCAAAAGCACAATCTTCCCATCGCAGATCATTTTTACTTTGTTCAATTCCGACTATAATTACCTCGGGCATACCTTCAAACCTGCTGTAGAATTTGGCATTAGCAACTACCTGATCAAACAGATATTCAGCATCGAGAACAACTACTAAGGGGTATTTTTTTTCCGGACTGTAATCTTCCGGGAAATAATAGGAAACATTGCGTCTTTCCTGCAATTTAAAAGATTCAAAGATCTCATTTGTAACCTGTGCTATAGACATCTGGGCAAAGAACACCACAAGTGCCATGGATATGACAATTCTCATTAGGTTTATTTTATTGATTAGGGGAAGCCTAGCGGTTCCTGTTCAATAACGGTAAGAGTAGAAAAGATATTGCACCAAAGACAACCACCATAAGTGTTTGTGAGATCCACATGATCCACCCAAATGCATCCCCGGATACGGCACTAATACCAAAGATGGCAAGGGATTTGCTTACAGCTATTGGATATAAACCTATACCTCCATTGGTAGTAGACATGGCAAATGCTCCTGCAATAAAGCCCACTAACAATTCTGATATAGACAAGGATATGGTCTCTGCCACAGTAAATTTGATGACCCAGAACATGGCAATATAGGCTGTCCATATAAATAGGGTATGGAAGATAAAGGCCCATTTCTTTTTCATTTTGAAGATACTCAGTATACCATCTAACAGACCTTTCACAAGATCCTTAAGTTTTATGGCAAGTTTTGAAGAAGATCGGCGTAAAAAGGCAAGAAAAAGAAAAAGGAAAAATACCCCTGCTCCTACTAATAAGAGCGTTGCGGTTAGGCCTATTCCATTGGCCTTCAGATAACCCAAAATTATTTCGGTTTGCAAGATCAGGGCTATAAAAATGATAAGGAACAGCATCAATAGATCTATCACCCTCTCTGTAACAATGGTGCCAAATCCTTTTTGGAATGGTACGTTCTCATAGGTAGCCAAAGCGGTTGCCCTTAAGACTTCTCCAGATCTTGGAATGCCTAAATTGGCGAAATAGGCCATCAAAATAAAGAAGATATTATTACGGAGCTTTGGTTTATATCCCAGTGGTTCCAATAAATAATTCCAACGTACAGCCCTCGAAATATGACTTAAGATTCCTATTAATACGGAAATACTAACCCAAAAGAGATCTGCTTCCCGAATATATTTAAAGATCTCCTTTCTATTTTCAGGACTGGTATTGTTATAGGAATACCAAACCAAAAAAACCCCAAGTAAAATCGGGATAATGATTTTTAAGAGTTTTTTTAAGCGAGCGCTCAAAGGTTAGGTTAAAAGATTGTTCTCTTCATTGGGAAAAATCATGGAAGGCTCAAAAACTCTGGCCTCCTCAAGCTCCATCCATGCGTAGGTAATTAGGATAAGGGTGTCGCCAACAGCCACTTTTCTTGCAGCAGCGCCATTCAGCGTAAGCTCACCCGTATTTCGGGGGCCGGGAATAGCGTAGGTTTCCAATCGTTCTCCATTATTATTATTAACGATCTGGACTTTTTCACCCCTGATGATATTGGCCGCATCCATAAGATCTTCATCTATGGTGATGCTGCCTATATAATTAAGATCTGCTCCGGTAACTTTTACCCTGTGGATCTTCGATTTTACAACTTCAATTTTCATGGTGCAAAAGTAATCAATTCATAGCGATATTGTCAATGAGCCGAATGCCTTCAGCATAAACGGCAATAAAGCCTCTGTATTTTATATTATTTTGTTTTGTCTTCACAGGCGTGAGGGTTTCTACATCAGCAATCTGAAAATATTCTAATTCCAAATCAGTTTCTTTAGCAAAAACACCGGTCACGTATGCTGCTATTTTAGTAGCACTTTTTGTGCCAAACATTTGCTTGGCAGTAAGTAAGGTCTCATAAATGATGCCCGCTCTTTGTCTCATAGGATTGGACAACTGCTGGTTGCGCGAGCTCATGGCCAATCCATGAGGCTCCCTGACAATTGGGCAGCCCACGATCTTTACATTAAAAGAAAGCTCATTGGCCAAGTTTTTTACTATCTGAAGCTGTTGGAAGTCTTTCTCGCCAAAATAGGCCCTGTTTGGTCTTACGAGATCTAGCAACATTTCCACAATGGTTGCTACACCATTAAAATGTCCTTCTCTAAACGCCCCTTCCATCACCTTATCCAAACCATTAAAGAAATAGTTTTTAGAAGAAATATCCTCAGAGTATAATTCGGAAGTTGCCGGTGCAAACACAATGATCTCATTGCTAACACTTTCTAGTAATGATAAATCAGCTTCCAGGGTCTTGGGATATTTTTTGAGATCCTCAGGATTGTTAAATTGAGTGGGATTTACAAAAATACTAACCACCACTCTGCTGTTTTCAGATAAGGCCTGTCTCACAAGGCTCAGGTGCCCCTCATGTAATGCACCCATGGTAGGTACCAATCCCAGCATTCCCGGCGCATCTTCATGAGAGCTCAAAGAAGAGCGTAATTCTTTCTTGTGAAAAATCAGCCTCATACCTAAAGTTAAAAAGCGAGCAAACTTACTATAATTACTGCTAATCTGCATAATTTTTGTAATTTTGCACCTGCGTTTCTGCGATAAATAAAATACGACCTGTATGAATGGTAAAAAGATATTGTTTGTATCTTCAGAATTAGTGCCCTACCTACCAGAGAATGAAGTATCCCTGATGTCTTACGAAGCGCCAAGAATGGTGAATAGCAACGGGGGTCAGATTCGGATCTTTATGCCCCGGTACGGAAATATAAATGAGCGAAGACATCAATTGCATGAGGTGATCAGATTGTCAGGTATGAACCTGGTTATCAATGACATGGATATGCCACTTATTATTAAGGTAGCATCTATCCCAAAGGAAAGAATACAAGTCTACTTCATAGATAACGAAGAGTATTTTAAAAGAAAGGCAACGTTTACGGATGAGAATGGCGAGTTATTTGCAGATAATGATGAGCGTGCCATTTTTTTTGCAAAAGGAGTTGTAGAAACCGTTAAGAAACTGAATTGGAACCCAGATATTATTCATGTCCATGGGTGGTTGGCTTCATTACTCCCACTATATTTAAAAAAATGCTACGAAGACGAACCACTATTTGCGGATAGTAAAATTGTACTATCTGTATATGGGAAAAGCTTCGAAGGCAGTTTAGATAAGGACTTAGTAAAAAAGGTAACATTTGATGGCATTCCTGAAGATGCCGTTACATTACTGAAAGATCCTACCTATAATAATTTGTTAAAAGTAGGGGTGAATTACGCTGATGCTGTAATTTTAGCTGCTGAAGGCATACCGGAAGAACTGCTTTCGCATATCAATAACCTTCAAAAACCTGTGTTGCCATATGTGCCACTTCAAGAATTCGAAGAAGCGTATGCCACTTTTTATAACACTGAAGTTTTAAATTAAGCTCCATGCGATTTTTATCCAGAGGTATTGCTCCTGCCATTTTGGGAACATTTTTACTACTTGCGCTTGCTTCCTGTGAAGAAGATGTAACCACTATAGGGAATGGTGTAATTGACGAGAACCCCTTTAGTTCAGATAAGGTTATTTACGATGTTTTTGCGTCCAATAAAAAAATAGAAGCCGTACAGACCAATAAACTTCCCATTTATCAGATTGGGGTTTTTAATGATCCAATTTACGGAAGATCTACTGCGAGTATAACGTCTCAGTTATCTCTTTTAGGAGGTACAGGTAATCCTTCTTTCGGGAACTTTGCTCAAAGTACTGAAGACGTCTCAGAAACAGATGATAATGAATCTACGATAGAAGAAAATGAAACGGTTACTGAAGTTATTTTGTACATCCCTTATATTCGGAATAGTAACGCTGATACAGATCTTGATGGAGTTGCCAATGAATTTGATATAGACCCGGAAGACCCCAATAGCGATAGTGATGGGGATGGATTAACAGATAATGAGGAACGCTTGGCAGGTTCTGATCCGCTTAATGAGGATACAGATGGAGATGGTATTTTGGATGATGAAGATACCAGTACCCTGCCCAACAGATACCCTGTAAAAAGACAGTTAGATAGTATTTATGGAAACCGTGAGGCGCCATTTACCTTTAAGGTAGAACGATCTACTTACTTTCTTCGTGATCTTGATCCGAATTCAAATTTTTTGGAGTCCCAGGAGTATTTTTCTTCCCAGGAGTTTGCCCCATCTTTTGTCTCAGATGTGCTTTTTGAAGGCCCTGTTCAGATCACGGATGAACAAACACTCATTTTTGCAGAAGATGATCCTGATACAGAAGAGGATGAATCTTTGGATTCACCTCAGGTCATAGAACCTGGAATCAGGGTACCGCTGGATCTATCCTTTTTTCAAGCCAACTTTTTAGATAAAGAAGGCATGACAGAGTTGATCAGCAACTCCAATTTTAAGAATTTTATTCGTGGTGTACACCTATCTGTCACCCCTACAACAGATGATATCATGTTGCTACTCGATCTTCGAAATGCAACCATCACTGTTAGCTATGAATACGACAGAATTGTGGATGAAGAGCTTGAAAAAGCGGAACGTGAATACACCTTAAGTTTTATCACCGGCCAGGGAAATGCACCTATACAGGGTAATGCAGTGAATACAATTATTGCAGACGCCTACCCTCCTGCAGTTGCTGATAATATAGACACGGGCACAAATACCTCAAGGATCTATCTCAAAGGAGGACCTGGCACCTACGCCGAGATCAAACTTTTTGATGATTCTAATGGGGAGACAATTATTAATGATATAAAAACAAATAATTGGATCATCAATGAAGCCAACCTTGTTTTTTACGTAGATAGGCAGTCACTAGATGCCGCCGGGGGGATTACGGAACCTATTCGGTTATACATGTACAATACGGAAAACAACAACCCCATCTACAACGAAGCCAATGATTTCTCCGTTACCGATACTCGTTTTGGCAGATACCTGGATTACGATGCTTTTCTTGAGGAGGAAAATGATCTGGGAATTAAGTATACGCTCCGCATCACAGACCATATCAATAATCTGATCCTTCGAGATTCTGCTAATGCCACGTTGGGTCTCACTGTTTCACCAGATATTAGAATATCGGGAGTTTCAACAGCTGTATTAAGTGGAAATACTGAAAAGAAATTACCGGTGGCTTCCAATCTAACACCTTTAAGTACGGTGCTTTACGGTAGTACTGCAGATGTTCCTGAGGAAAAGAAACTCAAACTGGAGATCTACTACACGGAGGCTAATTAATAAGGGCACACCATACCAGTTACGGATAATACACGTTATATAACCTGAAAACGATTTTATTTACAAGACTTCTTGTAAATTTACGATCATAAAAATCGCTTAATAAAGAAATTCTATGTGTGGTATTGTAGGGTATATTGGTTACCGGGATGCCTATCCCATTATAATGAAAGGGTTACAACGACTAGAATACCGAGGGTATGATAGCGCAGGGATCGCATTATTTGATGGTAATCAGATCAATTTGTCCAAAACCAAGGGAAAAGTAGAAGATCTTAGAAATAAATCTGAAAGGGATATTTCTGTGAATGGAACCCTTGGAATGGGTCATACCCGGTGGGCAACACACGGAGTACCCAATGATGTGAACTCACATCCTCATTATTCAAATTCGGGTGATCTTGTAATTATTCACAATGGGATCATAGAGAATTATGAAGCCATAAAAACGGAACTTAAAAAAAGAGGATATGTCTTCGAATCTGACACGGATACGGAGGTACTGGTCAATTTAATTGAAGAGGTTAAGAAAAAAGAAAAGGTTAAACTGGGAAAGGCTGTTCAAATCGCCCTCAATCAGGTCGTAGGGGCCTATGCCATTTCAGTTTTTGACAAACAGAAACCAGACGAGATTGTAGTAGCCAAGTTGGGAAGTCCGCTGGCCATAGGTATTGGAGATAAGGAGTTCTTTATTGCCTCAGACGCCTCTCCTTTCATCGAATTCACGAATAATGCAGTCTATTTAGAAGATGAAGAAATGGCGATTATACGTCCCGGCAAAGAAATAAAATTACGTAAGATTAAAGATGACGCTGTAGCGTATCCCATGATTCAGGAACTTCAACTTAATCTGGAGGAGATCGAAAAAGGTGGGTATGAACACTTCATGTTAAAGGAGATCTATGAGCAGCCAAGAGCTATAAAGGATACTTATAGAGGTAGATTACTGGTAGACCAGGGACTTATTAAAATGTCTGGAATAGATGATAATCTTGAAAAATTCCTCAATGCCAACCGAATTATTATCGTAGCATGCGGTACTTCCTGGCATGCGGGTCTTGTAGCGGAATATATTTTTGAGGACCTGGCACGTATCCCCGTAGAAGTAGAGTACGCTTCAGAATTTAGATACCGCAATCCGGTTATTACCAGTAACGATGTGGTTATTGCTATTTCCCAATCGGGTGAAACTGCAGATACCCTGGCTGCCATTAAATTGGCAAAGGAAAACGGCGCCTTTGTATTCGGCGTATGTAACGTGGTAGGATCATCGATTGCAAGGGAAACACATGCAGGAGCATATACTCATGCCGGACCAGAAATTGGGGTGGCATCCACCAAGGCATTTACAACACAGATCACTATCCTTACACTATTAGCGTTAAAACTTGCAAAGGAGAAAGGGAAGTTTTCAGAATCAAAATATCACGAAATTCTGACCGAATTGGAAAACATCCCGTCCAAGGTAGAAAAAGCCCTGGAGGCAAATCCTTTGGTAGAGATCATTGCAGATGTCTACAAAAATTCAGAGAATTGTCTCTATTTGGGTAGAGGATATAACTTTCCGGTGGCGTTGGAAGGGGCGTTAAAATTAAAGGAGATAAGTTATATACATGCTGAGGGCTATCCTGCAGCTGAAATGAAACACGGTCCTATTGCCCTTATCGATGAACAGATGCCCGTAATTGTGATCGCTACTAAAAAAGGTCATTACGAGAAAGTGGTTAGCAACATTCAGGAGATAAAAACAAGAAAAGGAAAGATCATTGCGGTAGTCACCGAAGGTGATGAACAGGTAAGAGATTTGGCAGACCATGTCATTGAAGTACCGGAGACCTTAGAGTGTCTATCCCCCTTGTTAACAACCATTCCGCTTCAACTTTTATCGTACCATATTGCGGTAATGAGAGGTTGTAATGTGGATCAACCACGTAATCTGGCCAAATCTGTTACTGTAGAGTAACTCTTATATTTCGCTTTTAAAGTATAGGATCATCTTTCGATGACCCATGACATTTGGCCAATATTCATTGACCAGGTTTGGCATTGTATTGATCATCTTTTTCTGAGGATATCACAATTAGAAGGCGTCCGCTTTTACAATATGTGAATTCTTCCTGCAGCTTTTTTTGAAATTAGTATTCCCCCATGTAAAAAAATCGTTAAATTGCTCTCACTAATTAAGAACAAACACGAATGAGAACACTACTCTTTTTAGGCTTCCTTCTTATGGGTATAGGAAGTTTTGCACAAACAACAATCCAGGGAACAGTTAAAGATGACAATGGGGAACCGGTTCCGGGTGC
>JAHEHU010000045.1 GCA_024639765.1 Eudoraea sp. | reverse complement strand
TTTTAAAAAACATTAGGCTGCGTCCATTTCCCTTATTTTCTGCAATGCCTCCGACTTTGAATTCACGTTTAGCTTTAAATAAATATTTTGAATATGGAAATTGATAGTACTGGTAGTCACAAAAAGCTTGTCTGCTATTGCCTTATAGGTGGCACCCTGACCCAGAAATTCTATGATCTGGTTTTCGCGTTCAGAGAAACTTTCATAGGTTTTTCGGCGATACATGGAAATGATCTTCTTGGCAATATCGCTGCTTATGGCGGCTCCTTCATATTTGATCGAATTTAAAGCATGCCTAAGTGCCTTTTTTCCAATAGGTTTTGTTATATATCCTTCGGCTCCAAACTTAAAAGCATTCTTTATCCCTTTGAAGTCATCTTCATAGGTAACCATTATGACCATGGCCGAATTCTCTAATTTTTGAAATTCTATCAGTCCTTCAATACCCGAGAGACCTGAAAAATTAATTTCAGTTAGTACTATGTCCGGGCAGACCATTTCGAAATCTTCGAGGGCATCTTCTACAGTGCAATAAATTCCCGCTAAATGGTATTCGCGGTAGGTGTTGAAATAATGAGCGTATGTCTCGTGAAATTTAAGATCATCGTCTATCACAATAACTTTTAGAGTAGTTGTATCCATAATGACAAAATTTGGGGTTGTATTATGTTTTGAATTGTTAGAAAAATCAAAAGATGGGTTACCGCTTGGCGTAAGTGCTCCCTGTAGTAGTTGCCTGAGGCAATACTATAATGCGTCGCGAAACTTTATAAATGTTAGATTCCTTGAATAGAATCCACCATCAAAATAGTTCTGTTGAGACCTTGATGATTAAAAATTGAGGTTTTAGCGAGGCCCGGGTCCTTACTCCTAGAGCTAACAGCTAGTAAATCGCTGATGTTCTGGAATTCCGTTGCGCAGCGTTGAACTACCGCAGAAATATTTCCTGAAATGTTCACTTTGCTTGGGAACTTCTTTCGCCAGTGAGAATTGTAAGTAAAAGGACGGAATTCTTTTTCCGCACTCTTTTGGGGTAAAGTTCATTTCCATAGGACAGAGATTTGGGGTTGTACTATTTTGAGTTGAAAAAGTACAGTTTGTGTGCTTTTTGTCCTAGGAAATGCAGATTTTTTCGATTAAGTGTAGGAAAAGGATGTAATTCATCGGAATTTTACGACAAAAACCGACTTGCTAGTCTGTGAAAAAGATTGTTTTCTCAATGAAAATACCTTTATAAAATCATCTGAAATGGAGTTAAAACAAGCTAAAAATAATGGTAGATCTTTAAGAGTTTGGGTGTTACTTAAATTAAAATCGGCCAGATATTCATAATACAACCTGTTCTCTGGGTTATAATATTGCCTCGTATTTAAATCACTTTCCTAAAAGTTATTTTGAAAAGCTTTTGAATACTTTTTGTTACTTTGAACACTAACAAATTGGGTAATAACCAGATGAATCCCCAATGACACCCGACCGATTTTTAGTTTTTCAATTCAATATATATTTAAGCCCTATGGATTTATAGCATACTGATCTCTACTAAACCGATAGAAAGTTTGGTTGGCTGAAATTCAATGTCGTCTTAATCTTCATAATAGATATTGGTGTAGATGCTGTTAGGATCCTGTGGTAAAAATTCCAGAAAGTTATTTTTCCTGTTTTTATCCGACTTATTTTTCTGAACCTCTGAAACCGAGAATACCAGTTGTTGCGCTTCATTAGCGAGTGCTCCTCGGTTAGACATTACGACAGCAACACCACTTTCCGCCTTAATATTGAAAGCGTAATCATCCTGCTTACTATTAAAAGGTGCGCCAATATTTACAGCCATACCCACCTTACGGGTCCCAACCTGAACGGCATACACATCCAATCCACCGTGGCCATCCCTGCCATTGGAGGCAAAGAATAAAAGATCGCCACCGGCCAGATTTGGGTACATATCATTTTTCTTGGTATTGACCTTTTCTCCCAGGTTCTTAGCAATTCCTACGCTGCCATCCTTTTGTATATCGGCTACATAGATGTCGTATTTCCCAAATGTCCCGGGCATATTGGAAGTGAAGAATAATCGTTTTCCATCCGGAGAAATGGCCGGATGCATGGCAGAGGCATATTTGGGACAAACCCCTACCTCTCTGACATTCATCCATTGTCCATTAATATTTTCGGCCTTGAAAATTTTATAAACCAGATCCTTTTTGGAAAAAATACCATACTCTGGTTTTACATAGGTAGGCTTACTGAAATAGGCTGTTTTGCGATCTGCAGAAACAGTGACCGGAGGTATATATCCTTCTTCAGGATTATTCCTGTTCAGTTTAAATTGACTCTTTTGGGTATCTGTAATACCGGCTAACTTATTTAAGGCTTCCATGGATCTGGACCAATCCGCTACATTAGATTCTGGCTTGCTTTCATTCTTAGCCATTAAAGGTTTAAAATTCCTTTTAGTAGTTTTTTCTACCTGGTAATCCTTCTCGATCTGGGAATGCCAATCTGCCTGTGCCACCTCCTTGCCATAATCAGCGATCCCGGCTTTTTGCATTGCCACCTTATAGCGTTCCATATAACTTTTGGAAACGGCATCTGTGCCACTGAGATCTATCAGTTTCTGATACCAAAACGCTGCCGTTCTGTAATTCTCGATCAGAAAATTTACATTTCCGAGATCTTCAAATATTTCTTTTTCGGTGTACCCTAGCTTTGAAAGCTTCAGGTAATCCTCCATGCGTTTGTCTGCCTCCAAACTTTTTGTTTGGGCACTATTAGGGGCCTTAAGTTGCTGTGCCATAACAGTAGAGCAAAGCAATAGCATTAGACTTCCTAACACTGTTTTAAAAAAGAGAGTAAAATTCTTCATAGAAATAAGATATGGGGGTTCATCTGGTCAAATTTCGAAAGAGTGCTCAACTTTTTATTATGAATTTTTCACAGGTTTTGGTCTCAACCATTCGTTTTTTTGTTAAAAAATGAGAAATCACCTATGAATTTTTCACAGTTTCGTAGAAAGGCATGTTTTTTTCGACTTATGAAATAGGTTTTTAAAGGGAAGGCCGCAGAGGGTATTTTTGGGTTGTATTATATCCCTTAAAAGGGTCCGTTGGTCGAAGATTTTCTGATTGAATTACTCAAAGAAGGATGTCTTGGCTATATAAAGAAACAATTATCAAGGAATCCCCTGTTAATATTATAAGTAAAGTTTAACTGCATTGCTCCTTTAAGGGATTCCTGCAGAGAAAAGCACCCTTTCGGGTTGCTGTTTATGTTTTAGTTCAGAAATTGAAATCGCTTTTTTTCTTTAAGGATTAACTCCGTTGATCCCATTAAGGCAATCCGGGGCAAGCACAAAAACCAACACCAAGCTGCGCTTGAAGGATTAACTGCGTTGATCCCACTAGGGCAATCCGGGGCAAGCATAAAAACCAACACCAAGCTGCGCTTGGTTGTTTTTTGATTCACTTCCGCCTCCTCGAAGTGAACTTCGGAGGCTTCAGAAATCAAAAAACCCATAACTTCTGTTATGGGTTTTCTTTTGCGGAGGAAGAGGGATTCGAACCCCCGGAGGTGTGACCCTCAACAGTTTTCAAGACTGCCGCATTCGACCACTCTGCCATTCCTCCTTAGCGGCAGCAAATATAAGAAGCTTTTTTTGTTCTCAGAAGTATTTTTTTTGAATAATATCCCTTTGCCCAGTGGCTGGTGAGTAATCCAATTTGATAATGTGGTTGCTTTCATTAGCTGTTAGTAATTCTTTATTAAATGACAAATTAATGGAAGCAGGGTATTAATATTTTCCTTAAATTCAGACTATTAAAATTTTGACTCCTTAATTATGGCAAATTTCAACCTTAACATCAATGGAAAGAATACCCAGATAGATGTGGATCCTTCCACCCCTGTCCTTTGGGTACTAAGAGACCATCTAAATTTAGTAGGCACTAAATACGGCTGTGGTATCGCACAATGCGGAACATGCACTATTCACCTTGGTGATGTAGCTGTACGTTCTTGCCAATTACCTGTTTCCGTAGTAGGCAACCAGGCTATTACCACTATCGAAGGGCTATCAGAGAATGGGGATCACCCTGTTCAACAAGCATGGTTAGAACACGACGTACCTCAATGCGGGTATTGCCAGGCCGGACAGATCATGAACGCTGCAGCGTTTTTAAAACACAATCAGGACCCTACCGATGAACAGATCGATGCCGCCATGAACGGGAACATCTGCAGATGTGGAACCTATACGCGAATCAAAAAGGCCATCAAGACAGCAGCCAATTCCGAAAACGCTTAATTACCAGCTCACCTAAAATGTAAACACCATGAGTACAATTAAAACACAATATAACAGACGTTCATTCATAAAAGTCTCTGCCGCTGCCAGTGGCGGGATGCTTATTGGCTTTAGCTGGCTTAATGGATGCAAACCAAATTCGCCAGAACTCCAGGCCGGGGTTGAAGTTCCCAAGGAATGGTTCGAGATCAATGGCTATATTAAGATAGGCGAAACAGGCATGGTCACCATCTATTCACCCAATCCTGAAATAGGTCAAAATGTAAGAACTTCCATGCCAATGATCGTGGCAGAGGAATTAGATGTGCCATGGGAGAATGTGGTCGTAGAACAAGCCCCATTGAACACAGGTTTCTATCAAAACCAATTTGCAGGGGGTAGTCTCTCTATCCGTTTAAGCTGGAATGCACTGCGTATGGCCGGTGCTGCCGGAAAATACATGCTCATGCAGGCCGCTGCCAACGAGTGGGGTCTTCAGGTTGCTGAACTAATGGCCAGTGAAGGTGTTATAAAAGAAATCAATGGTAATAGATCAATATCCTACGGTGAAGTTGCTTCAAAAGCGGTGGGTATTGAAGTACCTGAAGAGTTGGAACTTAAGGAGGTTAAAGACTTTAAACTCATTGGCACCAGTAAAAAGAATGTGGACGGAATGAAAATAGTAACCGGCAAACCACTTTTTGGCTGGGATTTTCACAGAGATGGGATGCAACTTGCCATGATTGAGCATCCACCTGCTTTTGGGATGACAGTTAAGGACTTTAATGAAGAGGAGATCAAAAGTATGCCCGGCGTGAAAGATGCCTTTATCATTGATACAACCATTGAAGAACCGGGTATGTTCGATGAAAAAGGATTTAAGCAATTGGTCGCCATTGTAGGAGAAACTACCTGGCCATTGATGCAGGCAAAAAAGGCACTAAGGGTTAATTGGGAAACAATAGGGACCCTGGAAAGTTCTAATCTACACAGAGATCGTTTAGAAAAAGCACTTGCCTCTGGAGAAGTTACAGAAAGTAGAAAGGATGGTAACCCTGAGGCCGCTTTTAAAAAGGCAGCCAAAGTAATTGAACGTTCTTACACGGCCCCATTCATTGCTCATAACACCCTGGAACCGATGAATTTCTTCGCAAATGTAACGGAAGATTCTGCTGAGCTTATTGGGCCTACCCAAACCCCTGAGGCCCTTGAAGGTTCTGTAGCTAAATTGTTAGGTCTGCCGTTAGAGAATATTACGGTTAATATGACCCGTATTGGCGGAGGTTTTGGACGTAGGCTCTATGTTCATTTTGGTTTGGAAGCTGCGGCCATCTCCAAAAAAATAGGGGGACCGGTACAACTTATCTATACACGCGAAGATGATATGTCTCAGGGAACCTACCGCCCTACCTATAAATCGGTCTACAAAGCAGGATTAGATGAAAATAATAAGCTTATAGCATTTTCCGTGAAGGGTGCAGGATTACCAGATGGACCGGTATTTCCAAACAGATTCCCTGCAGGAACTGTGGAAAATTATTCGGCAGAAAAAATAAAAGCAGATACCAATATAACCACTGGCGCATGGCGTGCTCCAAGGTCTAATTTTACAGCTGGTGCAGAGCAGGCATTTTTAGATGAAGTAGCAGAATTGGCCGGTAAGGATCCTATAGATTTCCGTTTGGAATTGTTCGATCGCGCCATCAACGACCCTGTTGGTGCGGAGCATGAGTACGAAGCGGAACGATACGCCGGAGTTTTAAAGCTCGTGAAAGAAAAAGCAAACTGGGGAGCCTCAACACCAGATGTTCATCGAGGAGTTGCGGCCTATTTCTGCCATTCTACCTATGTAGCAGAAGTATTTGATATGATCATTGAAAATGGACAACCGGTAGTACAAAAAGTTTGGTGTGCAGTAGATTGTGGAATTGTGGTGAATAAAGATGCTGCCAAAAATATGATTGAAGGTGGGGTGGTTGACGGTATTGGCCATGCTATGTACAGTCAACTGACCTTTGAGAATGGAACGCCCAAGGAAATGAATTTCGACAAATACCAATTGATACGTCATTCTCAGGCACCACGAGAGATAGAAGTTTTCTTTGTTGAAAATGAAATTGACCCAACCGGGCTTGGAGAACCTGGTCTTCCTCCTGCAATGGGTGCAATGGCTAATGCCTTGTACAAAGCAAAAGGGGTTCGTTATTACGATCAACCTTTTATGGGAACGGATAGACGGGTGATTGGATAAGGTACCTTATATAACTTGAAATCCATGGGCAAACGGGTCTTCCTCATCAATAGTGATGTGGTTGTATCCATATTGTCTTGCCCAGCCCTGTATAGCCGGAATGATTGCATCCTTCTTACCCACATTAGTAAGGCCTTCAATGCTACCAGTAAATTGAGAGCCTATAATACTCTCATGTACAAAAGGATCTCCTAAACTTAATTTTCCATGAGCATGCCATTGCGCCATACGGGCCGAGGTCCCGGTTCCACAGGGTGACCTGTCTATGGCCTTATCCCCATAAAAGACCGCATTTCGGGCTGTAGATCCCTTATGTATGGGAGAGCCCGTCCATAGCAAATGGCTAACATCCCGTATCGTTTCATTCTCAGGATGTATAAAATTGTCAGGATACTTCTCATTGATACGCCTGCGTATTTCCGGACTCATCTGAACAAGCTCACCGGCACTATAATCTTGTAGGCCCGAAAAGTTCTTTTGGGGGTCAAGGATTGCATAAAAATTCCCTCCATAGGCAACATCAAAAACCAGGTCTCCCAGAACCGGACACTTTACATTAAGCTTTTCGGCCGCTAAATAGCTGGGTACATTACGCAATCGTACCCATTGTACTTTACCTTTTTGCATCTCATAGGTAGCTGTTATAAGTCCGGCAGGAGTCTCCATCCGAATATATCCCTCTTTTATGGGAATAATGATCTTCTCTTCTATGGCCATTGTAATGGTCCCGATGGATCCGTGGCCACACATTGGCAAACAACCACTGGTCTCTATAAATAATATACCGAAATCGTTTGCAGCATCAGAGGGTGGGTAGAGAATGCTGCCACTCATCATATCGTGTCCCCTTGGTTCGAACATTAGTCCCTTTCGTATCCAATCGTAGTCCCTGAGAAAATGCTGGCGCTTTTCGCTCATGGTTTTTCCCTCCAGTACCGGACCACCTTTTACGACTAATCTTACCGGATTACCACAGGTATGTCCATCTACACAATGAAAGGTATATTGTGCCATAATGCGCTATAGTTTAGCTCGGGTAAGTGTTCCGTCCACTCTTCTCAGAAGTTGCAAGGGATTGCTATTTTGAAGAGAGGCAGGGAGCAATTCATCCGGACAATTCTGATAACACACAGGTCGTAACCATCGTTTTATGGCATCATCACCAACGGCAGAGAAGCGGCTGTCTGTTGTAGCGGGATATGGCCCTCCATGATGCATAGAGGCACAAACTTCAACCCCTGTTGGTACTCCGTTGAAAATGAGGCGGCCTACCTTGGTTTCCAATTGTTTAAGGAGATGATCATATCCTCGTAATTCCTCTGTGGTCCCAATGACCGATGCTGTTAATTGTCCTTCAAGAAGCGAAACAGCTCTTTCAAGATCCTCAATATTTTGACATTCTACCAGCAATGAAAAAGGCCCAAACACTTCCTGATGAAGTTTTGGATTCTCCCTGAATTCGGCAGCGCTTACTTTTAATATAGCTGGCCTTCCCACATTGGCTTTTGTCTTCTCTGAATACTCCACAACCACAGAGGTACCTTTTTGTTGTTGCATTTGTGATCTGCCATCATCATATTTATCGGCAATAACGGGGTGCAACATACTGGCCGGCACCACCTCATTAATTTCTTTTGCCAAAATCTCAATAAAACAATCCAGGTCAGAATTTTTGATCCCCATAAGGATACCGGGGTTGGTACAAAATTGTCCACTTCCCAGGGTAATGGACTGTGCAATGGTCTTTGCCCATTTTTCTGCTTCTTTTTTCATTGCTTCTGGTAATAATACCACCGGATTAACACTTCCCATCTCGGCAAATACGGGAATTGGTTCTTTTCTTTTAGCCGCCAGATCGAAAAGGGCGCGCCCGCCCTTAATACTTCCTGTGAACCCCACGGCCTTAAGAAGTGGATTTTTTAACAGCACCTCCCCTACTTCATGTCCGCTACTGTTGAGATGAGAAAAAACACCTTCAGGCATAGCGGTGTCCTTAGCTGCCTTTATAATTGCCGAAGAAACCATACTTCCTGTACCTGCATGCATAGGATGCCCTTTTACAATGACAGGGCAACCCGCAGCCAAGGCGCTTGCGGTATCTCCTCCTGCAGAGGAATATGCTAACGGAAAATTACTGGCCCCAAATACAGCAACTGGTCCAAGGGGTACCATCATCTTACGGAGATCCACCTTGGGGACAGGTTGTCTATCTGGCTGGGCGGTATCTATGCTGGCTTCTACAAAAGAACCTTCATCAAGGATCTGAGCGAACATTCGCAGTTGGTTAACGGTCCTCCCTCTTTCGCCTTTAGCCCTGCCTTCTGGCAAACCAGTCTCTGAGCAATATGTGTCTAACAAGGTTTGGTCCAAAGCCATGATCTCTTCTGCTATGGCATTCAGAAACCTAGCCCTGTGTTTATAACTGGTCTCAGCATAGGTACGATACGCCTGGTGTGCAAGGGATACTGCCTCCTGTATCTCCTCGGAGCTGGCCTCATAATAGACCGTTTCATTCTCTATATTAAGAATGGGGTTGATCGTTTTAAAGCTGTTGCTTCCCCTTTTAGATCTTTTAAATCCAATGATATTCTTTCCGTCTAACATATGTCATTGCTATTTATTGTTTAATCCCAAGTAATCCGGAAGCACAGGTCTGCTGCCAACTCCTTGGTCTATAATCGCTTGCACTCTCCTCCTTTCTTCGCCTTGTAGCGGTAATCGTGGTGGCCTAACAAATTCCGTTCCTATACCCGTCGCAACTTCGGCCATTTTGATATTTTGAACCAACTGAGGATTGATGTCTAGTTCTAATAACGGCATGAACCACCGGTAAATAGATAGCGCTTCTTCAATTCTACCTGCCTTAGCCAACTCATAAATAGCAACCGTCTCTCTGGGGAACGCACATACCAGGCCTGCCACCCAGCCATCGGCACCAGCCAACAGACTTTCCAGGGCCAGGGTATCCACACCACACAGTATCTTTAAACGATTTCCAAACCGATTCTTTATTCTGGTAATATTAGTGATGTCTCGTGTGGATTCCTTTACTGCCTGAATGGTAGAAAAAGACAGCAATTCCTCAAACATATCAAGCGTAACCTCAATACCATAATCAACAGGATTATTGTATATCATAATAGGTAGGGAACTACGTTTGGCAACTTCTGAAAAATAAACTACTGTTTCATGGGAATTTGCCTTGTAGCGCATAGGTGGTAGCATCATAAGGCCACTAGCCCCAAATTTTTCAGCTTTTTCCGCCGCCATAATCGCACCTTTGGTAGACTGTTCTGCAATATTGACGATAACGGGAACCTTTTCAGCCACCAGGTTAACCGTAGTTTTGATCAATTGTTCTTTTTCAATGTCTTCTAGCGTGCTGGCTTCCCCAAGGGTACCTCCTAAAATGATACCATGAACGCCAGCCTTTAGTTGTGCTTTCAGGTTCTTTTCAAACATCTGCAAATCAAGCGAATCATCCTTGGTAAACTTAGTTGTCACCGCAGGCATTATGCCTTCCCAACGTATTTTCATAGGTGTTTTCTTTATATCGCAAAGTACATTTCTTTCTTTTTAAACACAAGGATTCATAAGCCTGAATATTGATACGCATAGATTTATGAAGATTGCTGACAAACAGCTCAAAACCAAACAGTTTATAGTCTCTTTTTAAGATGGTTTTAATACACAATCATTTTGTTTTACTTATTTTTGGTCCACTTTGAAAAATAGCGAATAGATATGATAAAGTATTTTTATTTGATCGGCCTGGTATTGGTCGCAGGGTGTAATACTACCCAAAAAACAACCGGAGAAACAGCAACACCAACAAATTCAATGGACCCTTCGGTATATGCCTCTACAATTACCGAACAAGAACTAAAGGACCACTTGTATACCTATGCTTCGGATGAATTTGAAGGAAGGGAAACAGGCACTGAGGGACAAAAAATGGCAGTGAATTACATCCGTCAAAATTACATGGACCTAGGTATCCCTGCTGCCCAGACAAATGGTGATTATTTTCAGAATGTACCCTTGGAAATGGCAAAACTTCCAAAAGGCTCTTTATCTGTCAATGGTAAAACATATGTATTTGGCGAAGATTTTATAACCTTTTCTGCTTTTGAGGGTTCTTATGACGAAATGATCTATGCCGGCTTTGGGATAGAGGATCCGGAATATTCAGATTTCCAAGGTATGGATGTTAAGGGAAAAGTGCTTTTGGTAAAGGCAGGAGAGCCTATTAATGAAGATGGAACCTATAAAATAAGCGGAACAAACAAATCTTCTGCCTGGAGTAATATGTCTGAGGCCCCCGGAAAACGTTTGGAGGTTGCAAAGGCGAAAGGTGCTAAAGCGATCTTTTATCTTGATGTTGATAATTACAACAGATATGAAAGATACTACCAGCGTACGAAGCGCAATGATAGTGGCCGCCTGGGTTTTGAGGATGATGGTACCACCCCTTCGCTTATTTTGATCAGCGAGAAGATGGCAAAGGAAATGCTACCTGAACTCAATGAATTAAGAAGTTCGGTTATTCGCCAGACAGATATTGCAGCATCTTTGTTAAGTACAAATGAGCCTATTTCCACAGAAAATGTTGTAGCCTTTATTGAAGGGTCAGAAAAGCCGGAGGAATATGTAGTTATCTCAGCGCATTTAGATCACATTGGTGTCTCCAAAGATGGTAGTGTAAACAATGGTGCGGATGATGACGGTTCCGGTACGGTAGCTTTGTTAGAAATAGCCGAAGCATTCAAATTAGCCAATAAAGTGGGGAGAGGACCAAAAAGATCTGTTGTTTTTCTTCATGTCACCGGAGAAGAAAAAGGCCTCCTGGGTTCCAGGTATTATACAGACTACGATCCCATATTTCCTTTGGACAAAACGGTTGTTAACCTAAATATTGACATGATTGGAAGAATTGATCCTAAGCGGGAAGGAAACAGAAACTACGTGTATCTCATAGGATCTGATAAACTAAGTTCTGACCTGCACGAATTATCAGAAGAGATCAATGAAAAATATACCAATATTGAATTGGATTACAGTTATAATGATGAGAACGATCCCAACAGATTTTACTATAGAAGTGATCATTATAATTTTGCGAAGAATAATATCCCGATCATTTTCTATTTCAACGGAACGCATGACGATTACCATAGGCCTGGCGATACTCCGGACAAGATCAATTATGATCTGTTGACCAACCGAGCAAAATTGGTTTTTTACACTGCATGGGCGGTAGCCAATAGAAGTGAGCGCGTACTGGTTGATAATACCTCAAAGTAACTTACAGCCCTTACATGAGAACCTTGCTTTAAAGACCAAGGTTAATTTGCCACCTGACTAAAACATAAAAAGTCCTGTCTTAAAAGACAGGACTTTATGCTTTTGGGTGGAAGACCGGGCTCGAACCGGCGACCCTCGGTACCACAAACCGATGCTCTAACCAACTGAGCTACAACCACCATCTGAAGCGACTGCAAAGGTAATTTTTTTTGATCAATGCATGCAAATAAAACAATCGATATTTTCAATTATCAGAACTCCCCTGGCTAATATTAAAATGTAGCAGGCTCTTTTACCTCCATGGGAGCTACTAGAATGGATGAAACGCGTTAAAATATCGATATAACACACAAAAAATGGCGTTTCACAACATATTTTAGAATAGGCCCCAGTTCGCGTTTATTTTTATTGCCTTATTGAACCCTAGGTATGTCCAACAAGAAATTTACTCATTTCTCCAGGCTTTTTGTCGCATTGCGCTTTTATGGCTTAGTGGGCATAACTTATTTTTTTATCATGCCAGGTATAGCACAGCATGAAAAACAAAATGAACTTCAAGCTCAAATTAGAAACCTGCGAAATACTGAAAATTTCCAGGAAATAGATACTGTATACATCGACCTATTAAACGAGTTGGGAACAGAAATTCGATTTTATAAAGTAGACAGTCTTTTATCACTTTCAAAAGAAGCCTTACGCCTTAGTCAAAAAGCAGCGTATGTTCCCGGGCAAAGTAAATCTTATTTAGGGCTGGGAAATTATTATTCTGATAAAGGCACACGGGTAGCGGCCATCAATAATTTCACCAAAGCACTCATATTGGCTAAGAATATGGATGATTGCCAACTTTCTCTCCGAATCATGAATAATCTTGCTACGGAATATTCCTTTAAAGGTGATTATGCGAAGGCGTTGAATTTGTTTTTGGAAGGTATAGAAATGGCAGAGAAAAAAGGTGAGACAGAGATGCTATCCATCATGAATGAAAATATTGCCGGACTTTACGCATCTCAAAATGATTTTGATCAGGCGTTGGAATTCTACAAAAAGGTTACTAAGCTGAACGACGAGATAGCTGATGATGTGAATATTGGTAAAACAATGAGCAATATAGCTTCCCTTTATGCAGATATGGGGAAATTAGATTACGCCATGTTCAGTATTAATCGTGGTATTGGCATCTTGGAAGAAAACAAGGTAATGGACTGGCTGGCCTATGCTTATGAAATAAAAGGTAAAATATATCTAAAACAAGAAAAGTTTCAGTGGGCCTTGTATTGGTATCGTCAGGGAGAACTATTGCATGAGGACCTGGAAGATGATAGAGGTAAAATAGATCTTTACAACGGTATAGCGGAAGCATACTTTGGTCAGGGAAAGGATAGTCTTTCACAGGAATATGCCATGGATGCCTTTGATATTTCCAATAGGATAAAATTCCTTGAGGGAACACAAAAATGTGCCAAAACACTTTACAATATCAACAAGAAAAATAAGCAGTATGAAAAAGCACTTGCTTTTCATGAAATATACCTGACGCTTTCTGATACCCTCCACAGGAATGAAAACAAAAAAAGTTTAACGCTTTTAAAAACGCGCGCAGAGTATGATCAACAAAAAGTAGCCTTAATTGAGGAAAACAAAAAGGCACTTGCCAAACAACGTGGCCTCATCTATGCTGCTATCATTGTTCTGGTGATCTTTGCCATTATTACCTTCTTTATTAAAAGGGCTGAAAAGATTCAAAAGCAACTCAACAAAGAATTAAAGGCTAAAAAAGATAAACTTGAGATACAGGAAGTAGCTCTTACAGATAGTAATGAGACGAAAACCAAGCTCTTTTCCATCATTGGACACGATCTCAGGGGACCTATTGGCGCCCTGCAAGGATTACTCCAAATGTATACCGATGGGGAAATGAGCAAATCCGAATTCTTTGAATTCCTCCCAAAATTAAAGAACGATGTAGATCATATTTATTTTACGCTCAACAACCTTCTTAGCTGGGGTAATTCCCAAATGAACGGATCTAAAATAAAACCTAGTGTGGTTACCCTGGAGTCCTTGGTTGATGAGAATATTAATCTTCTCTCGGAAGTGGCAGAATCAAAATCGATCAAGATCGTTAGTGAATTAACCGGGCACACCATGGTTTGGTCCGATAGTAATCAGATAGATATAGTAATACGGAACCTTATCAGTAATGCTCTTAAATTTACGCCAGATAATGGTATGATCACCATCAATGCACGGGAGAAAGAAGACCTGTGGGAAGTGTCTATACGCGATACAGGAGTAGGAATGGATAAAATGACCGTGGAGAAACTCTTCAAGAAAAATGCAAATGTCTCTACCTATGGCACCAACAATGAAAAAGGTACCGGCCTTGGATTATCACTTTGTAAGGAGATGGTAGAGAAAAATGGTGGAAGTATCTGGGTAGAAAGTACCTTGCGAAAAGGAAGTACCTTCTTCTTTACCTTACCTAAAGCTGAAAACAAATACAGCCAGGCTAGCTAAAATATATCACTAAGGCTTTTTACACCTACAAACCGTTCTACCGTAAAACCTTCTCCGTATTCCACTCCTATCATTCGGCCGAGATCCCGTGCCCTGTAGGCCACACTATCTGTAAAGTTCTTACTGCTAATTGGGGTACTGGGCTCTTTACTCTTGGGATCGTAAAATTGAGAGGCATACGCATTGATGGCCTCCATTTTCTTATCTATAACCTCTGAAATATCAAGCACAAAATCTGGTGTTAAATTCTTCCATTGTATATAATGGTACACCTGTTTGGGGCGCCAAACCTCCTGCCATTGATCATCCCCCTCCGCCTTGGTGTCTATTTTCATCAATCCACTAAGAAAGCAAGCATTGCTTACCAGTTCGCTTCCCCTGGCGTGATCAATATGTCTGTCCTCTATCGCATTGCAAAGCACAATGTCTGGTTTGTACATTCTGATCTTTCTTATAAGTGCTAATTGATGTTGCTTGTCATTTACAAAAAATCCATCGGCAAATTCCATATTCTCCCGCAAACTAAGTCCTAATATCTTGGCCGAAGCAGCTGCCTCCTTATCACGGATCTCAGCACTACCCCTGGTCCCCAGTTCCCCCCTGGTGAGATCTATAACACCAACTTTTTTTCCTAAAGAAATCTCTTTTGCAATGGTTCCTCCTGCGCCTAACTCCGCATCATCCGGATGGGCGCCAAAAACTAATATATCTAATTTCATAAACGCTGTGGATTTGACCTATTCTTATGGCTGTATCGCTATCTGTAATTTTTTTACAGCAGCCAGTGCTTGTTCAATATCTTCTATGAGATCCGCTGTTTCTTCTATCCCTACAGAAAAACGAATCAATCCATCTTTGATACCTTGTTTAGCCCGTTCTTCGTCAGATAGAAGGGCATGTGAGGTTTGCGTGGGAGATAACACGGTACTCTCCACACCAGCCAAACTCATGGATGATTTAATTAAGTTCAGGGATCTTTGAAAATGTAAAGCATCTAAATCTTCATTTAATTCGAAAGACATCATTCCCCCAAAACCATGCATTTGCGATTTTGCCAGGGCATGATCTGGATGTGATGGAAGGCCAGGGTAATATACTTTAGCAATGTCTGAGTGTTTCTCCAGAAATTCCGCCATTTTTTGAGCATTTTCGTTTTGTGCTTTAACTCTTATCCCCATGGTCTTTAGACTGCGTTCTAACAACCAAACCGTATAATCACTAAGACTGCCTCCTAAATTCTTAGCCAGGTTAAAAATCTGCTCCATATGTTCCCCGGAGCATGCTACAGCCCCTGCAAGAATGTCCGAATGTCCTCCCATATACTTGGTGGCGCTGTGGATCACTACATCGATGCCAAGATCTATCGGATTTTGATTTACCGGACTGGCAAATGTATTGTCTATCATTGATATGATACCATGGCTTCTTGCTATGTTAGCAAAGGCTTTGATATCCGTAATGGTCAATAAGGGATTAGATGGAGTTTCAATATAGACCACACGCGTATTGGATCTGATTTCTTTTTCGAATGCTTCGGGCTGCGAACCATCTACAAAAGAGTATTCTATCCCAAACTTTTCAAATTGTTCTGTGATCAGATGATAGGTCCCTCCATAAAGCATTTGTTGCAAAATGATATGATCTCCTGCCTGCAGGAATGCCAGTATAGCAGTACTCACTGCCGCCATTCCACTTCCAAAGATCATCGCTGTTTCTGCATGCTCAAGGGCGGCTATCTTTTGCGAAAGTGCCATTTGATTTGGCGTATTGAAATAGCGTGGATACCTCTTGATATCTACTTCATCAAAAGCGTAGGAAGTACTCATATACAAGGGCGAGACAGCTCCTTTGAACATTTTATCTTCCAACTCCCCAACATGTGTACAAATGGTATTTAACCCTTTTTTTGATGAATTCATAACAGTATAATTAATGGGCGTAAAGGTACAAAAATAGCTCAAACTACTGTTTGCTTCCATTGCCCTTTCCTAAACCAAATGACTGCCATTACAGAGAGCAATACCTCTGCCAATGTAATCGCCATAAAAACACCAAAGGCACCCCAATCAAAGTACAGAGATACTAAATATGCAAACGGAAGTTGAATGAGCCAAAAGGCAATAAAGTTGATCTTGGTGGGTGTCCTTGTATCACCCGCCCCATTGAATGCCTGGGTAACTACCATGCCGTAGGCATAAAACACATAACCGGCTGCCACAACCTGCAGGCATAGGGCGCCATTCTCTATTACCGACGATACGTTCGTAAATAAGCCTATGATACCTTCCGCAAATACAAGATATAGTATAGAAATAGAAGCCATAAAAATAGCATTGTACTTCCCGGTGATCCATACAGATTTCTCAGCCCTGTCTGGTTTTTCTGCACCAAGATTTTGTCCTACCAACGTTGCGGCTGCATTGCTCATGCCCCAGGCTGGCATAAAGGTGAACATCATTACCCTGATGGCAATAGTGTACCCTGCCAGTGCCTCACTACCAAACTCTGCCATAAGGCGCATCAGAAATACCCAACTCGAAGTCCCGATCAGGAATTGCGCAATTCCGCCCATGGAAACCCTGATCAAATTTATCATGATCTTTAGCCTTAGTACCAAATTTGAGGTATAGAGTCGAATTCTACTTCCACCGCGGAATAAAATATACAGTTGAAAAATAACAGCACTGCCTCGGCCGATATTCGTAGCAATAGCCGCCCCCATTACGCCAAACTCCGGAACAGGGCCCCACCCAAAAATAAAAATAGGATCTAAAATGATATTCAGGCCATTAGAAAGAATCAGCGTCCACATAGCAATAGAAGCATCTCCGGCCCCACGAAAAATTGCGTTTATTAGAAACAATAACACTATGGTAATATTCCCTCCTATAAGCAGCTTGGTATAACCATGCCCTTCATCTATCAAATCTACAGAACCTCCCATTAGCGAGAGAATCTCCCTGGAGTACACCAAACCTACGATCCCTATTATAATGGCTACCATTATTCCCAGGAAAATTGCCTGTACAGCCGTTTGTGAGGCACCGTGTTCATCCTTCTCGCCTATTCTTCTGGCCACAACAGCTGTTGCCGCCATACTTAACCCAATTGCAATGGCATAGACAAGGGTTACAACAGATTCTGTTAGACCTATGGTAGCTACGGCATTAACACTGACTTGCGATACATAGGCAATATCAACAATAGCGAAGATAGATTCCATCATCATCTCCAGTATCATTGGGATAGAAAGCATAAAAATGGCCTTCCGAATACTCCCAGAGGTAAATTCAGTTTCTTTTCCCTTTACCGCAATTAAAAAGTAATGGTAAAGTTTTTTTAAGGTTATTTTTTGTTGAAGTGGCATGCTCTAGAAATTATGTTGAATGAAGAAGGTTATCTACAATAGTATACAGGCGGTTCTAAGGAGAATCCGACTGTTTTCAGGGAGACAACAATGATTAACAAAATTTCTAAGACTTCATAAGATCCTAAATATCCATAATTTTTTTGAAGTAGAAAAGTAAAAGGAAAGATATGCAGCTTACATAGGGCCATAAAATTCTATAAACCAACTTATTGCTGGAAGTGGCAGTGAGCAGAATTCAGTCTAGTTTAATAGGCCCTTCAGAGGTATTGCTTATCATCCAGCGTTCATTTTGCATGGATTTATACACTATCTCAAATTGCAGTCCATCTTGTTCCAGTTGATTCAAACTGGTGATAAATATTTCATAGTCTTTTTGTGATTCTTTAATCTTTAAGAGTGTATAAGCAGAATTAGCCGGTATGGCTATCCCTTTTTCTATGGTAGAACTGGAAAAATATTGTATACTATCCATTGATGGCTTTAGGGAAATCAAATAAGGTAATATCTGATTTTTATAGTCTACCAGATTATCGCGCCTGCCATTGTGTATCATAGTTACTGATTCAATAATGGCCGGGCCCACGCCATGGTTTAACAGCCTGATTGTAAAACTGGTTTCAATAGCATTGTTTGAAGTGGAAACTTGCAAATAAGGCAGTATGGACAAATAGTTCTGTTTACTCATCAAGTTAGTCTGATAAATAAAAATGACAAGGGTCATTACGCTAATACTCATGGCTGAGAAACTTACTATTCTCTCCGAATTCCATTTTATTTTAAATTTGGACATGGTATGCTATGTTGGTGTTCCAAAAATAGGAAAAACAAAAAATCCTGAAATAAACTCTGGAAGGTTAACTTAATGCATTGTTACTCAATTAGTGATAAAACAGTACTATGATTTGCCATAATTCACTTTAAAGCGCCAATAGCTTATTGCACCCAAAGCCAAAACTCCAAAAACAGTATACCATATAAATGAAGGAGTTATGACCTGAGCGCCACTGGCATAACTATGCAGGCCTACCAAATAGAAATTAACCCCAAAGTAGGTCATCATAATGCTGGCAAAGGCCAAAATACTCAGGAAATTAAAGGTCCATCTACCCCTTAAACCTGGTACAAGACGGGTGTGAATAACAAAGGCATAGATCATGATAGAGATCAACGCCCATGTCTCTTTAGGATCCCAGCCCCAGTATCTCCCCCAACTTTCATTGGCCCATTGACCCCCAAGGAAGTTGCCTATGGTAAGCATAATGAGTCCTACGGTTAACGCAAGTTCGTTAATAATAGTAAGCTCTTTCAGGGTTAGGTCCATCCGGGCTTTGTTACTTTTATTGGTAAGGATAATAAGTAATAAGGACACCACACCAAGGATCATTCCAACAGTTAGTGGGCCATAGCTTCCTACAATAACTGCCACGTGTATCATTAGCCAATAGCTGTCTAATACAGGAACCAGATTGGCAATGGAAGGATCTACCCAACTCTGATGCGCTATCCAGAGTAACATGGCCGTTACAAATGTTGAGGCGGCAATGGTCATATCGCTTTTTCGTCCCAGGGATAATCCCATGGCCAGCGTTGCCCAGGAAACATACAGAATACTTTCATAGGCATCACTCCACGGTGCGTGACCTGAAATATACCAACGCATTATTAGCCCTCCGGTATGCCAAAGAAAAAAGATAAGTATAACCCCCTTAAAAAAATAGGTGGCAATGCCCCATATCTTGCGCTCCCTGAAGATCCTGAAGACAAGAACCACGAACATTAATATACCTACAAGTGCATAGTATTTGTATAATCTATTAAAGATATCGAGCTTGTTGTAGATGGTCTCTGCCTGCACTCTTTCTTTTGAAGGAAGCACTTCAGATCCATGATTTATTTGATTCTGTTCAAAGGCTTCTAAAAGTTTCTCAGCCTCGGTATAATCCCCACTGATCTTGGCCTGCCTGAGGGACATGAGGTAATAAGGCACTGCATTTTTTACAAAATTAGCATAGAGGCTGTCTGAGATCTGGTAACGACCACTTCCAAATTCAGTGGCCGAGATCCATTTGTTATTCTCATCATTTAGCAATGGAAATATTTTCAGTATCTCACCACTTAAAGCTCTGTCTAAAAGACTTAGCCTAAAATAAGCATCCTTAAAATCTTGCTGAAATTTGTTTGGCGTATTGGTGGTAAAGGCCTCCTGAAGATAGGGTCCCAATTTATTTCTCCCCTGGTCATCAAAGAAATCTGTTGCTTTTATGTATTTCTGCCCTTTGGGAACACCAATAATATTTCGAATGCTATCATTTTGCGCCTTTTTATCCAGAGCTATAAAATCTGTATTGTACCATAGCGCCGGACTCAGCATCATAGAGAGAAACACCTGGTCTGCATTCAGATCCTTGTAGCCATTGTTAAAACTTAATTTACGTAATAATTCAGAGGCAAATGTATTGATAGGTTTCATCCTGCCACCCTCATCCTGAATGACGAGTTTTCCAAATTTAGCAGCGTGCTCTTCCGGTATTAAAGTACTTTGGAGCATGGAATCTAACTGAGTAATGCTGGGGCCTGTATCATGGGTATGCCCGTCACCAGGCGGACCCTGCTGCGCTCCCAGGGGGAGCAACATAGTGAAGATCAAAAGGCCGGTCAATGCTGCCTTTTTCTTTTTTAGTTTTTCCAGGGAACTGGCGAGGTCCTTAAAACGTGTTTTTCCAAAAAACATGATCCCCAACAATCCAATATAAAGCAGGAAATAACCGGTATAGGTGATATAGGTACCTGCACGGTCATGATTTACGGAAAGAACCGTACCTTTTTCATCCGGATCAAAACTTGCCTGAAAGAATCGGTATCCTTGATGATCCAGGACATGATTCATATAAATATCATAATCAAAAGGTCGTTCGTCTTCAACCGTTATCTTGCTCATAAAAGAAGCATATGCCTTCTCGGTTCCCGGATATTTTTCTGCTATAAAATCGTTGAGCTTAATATTAAAGGGTAATTCGTAAACTTTGGAACCGAAGGCAAGGGTAAAGTCGAGCCCACCTAGTGTAAATTTATCGATGTAATTACTACTGCCTTTTCCTCCCAGTACATATTTTTGAACGGTCTCTCCATTTGTAGTGATCTCAACAATAAAGGCGTCTTTTAAATTTGGTGTTTTTTCTTCTTCGGGCACTTCCAATACCCCGTATTTCCCTATGCTAACAGGTTCGGGAAATACAAACTGCATGGATCCAACGCTGTAAAGAGAACGTAATTGCAAGGTCTGCAAACTATCTTTCGCAAG
>JAHEHU010000044.1 GCA_024639765.1 Eudoraea sp. | reverse complement strand
TGCCCTTATTCTGATTCCAAAGGTTGTGATACAAATCATCTCAAGCCAATAAAAAACAGGAGGCACATTGAAGATTAACAAAATATCCTGAAATAGGTAAAAAAGGTATTGAAAAGTATTCCTAAATTTGCTTCCCCCGAAAGGCCTCATAGTTCAACGGATAGAATAGAAGTTTCCTAAACTTTAGATCCAGGTTCGATTCCTGGTGAGGCTACGAATAAGCACAAAAGGCCTTTATTTTGGAAACCGGCCGAGAGAAACTTGTTTCTCAGAGGCGAGGTCCAAAAATAAATCATACTGCGTGGCAGTTGTTCTTTTGTGTTTTCAGATCGAGACTCGTTCAGGAACAGCACAGCTAATCCTGGTGAGGCTACTAAAGAATGAAACCTGGAGATCATCATGAAAAAGACAAACATAAAAAATGTGTTTATTGACGGAGCGATATCTCCTGAGTTTATTGCCAATTCAATTGCCAAACACCAGGTAAAAACCCAGATCGGTGCACACAATATTTTCTTAGGTCAGGTTAGGGCAGACATTTTGGAAGGAAAACATGTAAAAGCCATAGATTATTCAGCCTATGAATCCATGGCCAATAAGAAGTTCCATGAGATCAGGGAGGCCACTTTCAGTAAATTTGAATTGAGTTGTATGCATATTTACCATAGCCTGGGAATGGTAGAGGTAGGCCAAATTTGTTTGTTTGTTTTTGTATCCGCACCCCATAGAAAAGTTGTCTTTGATGCTCTGCACTACGTGGTTGAAGAAATAAAATCGCAAGTACCTGTATTTGGGAAAGAGGTATTTGAAGATGCCAGCTATCAATGGAAAACAAATAAATAAGAATGGTAGACATCACTCATAAAAAGAACACCCTAAGAACAGCCATTGCGCAGGCCATCGTTGAGGTGAGTTCTGCTGAGACGATTGAAGCGATCAAAGCATTAAAAGTACCGAAAGGAGATGTCTTTGCCATGAGCAAGGCGGCCGGTTTACTGGGGGTGAAGAAAACTGCCGATCTTTTACCGGATTGTCATCCGCTTCCCATAGAATACACAGATATAACCTATGAAATAGAGGGTCTTCAGATAAAGATCCTCATCACAGTCAAAACCAATTATAAGACCGGTGTTGAGGTAGAGGCCATGCATGGTGCCAGTATTGTAGCGCTTAATATGTATGACATGCTGAAACCCATAGATAAAGGAGTGGAAATAGCCCGAATAAAACTTCTTAAGAAAACAGGGGGAAAATCAGACATTGATAATTCCTAGTATCCCTATTCCCGTCTCGCCCAAATTTCATACATGGGTTCACCTCTGCTATTTTTTCCTTTGTGATGCCAATCTGTCCCTTGCAGATCATAGTTAAATTCTAATACGGCACCTACCCGGGAATTATCCCTGGAGAAATAAGTTATGGTCTCGGTATATGTGCCGTCAATAGCGGTATAGAGCCCCCCACCGGATCCTGAGAACCGCATGGTTTCTGTATTGTAGGCGATCCATTGGAAATACCCGTCCTGCAAATATTTCAGGGTCTTTCTCGGACTTTCATTGCCTCTGCGTTCCTGCCCGGTATCCGGGCCTCTGGTTGCAAAGAGCCAGTTTCCATCCAGATCTTGTTTCCCCTTTCCTGCAGGGATAAGAACCAAGCGTACCGGCGAATTCAGGATCAGTGTATCACCATTCATTCTATAGCTATAATGAACTTGTTTAATGGAATCATTAACAAAGTTGGAATTGAATTCAAGATCTACCATCAGGGAATCTGCATTGGCTGTATAATACCCTCCTATAGTTTGCCCAAACCCGGCCCCCCCGGGGGAAGAGGAAGGTGTATATGTTGTATGGACAAAATAATCCTTATTCATTTTGATCTCGTGAAGGAGACTTGGATTTTCCGCTTCTGCCCCGAGATATACCCCGTGAACCGATTGACACCATACGATAGAAGTCCAAAACAATAGTATGATCGTATTTAAAAAACTAAAAAGAACTTTTTTCATCGTTATGGTCTTAAACCACTAAGATACAAACAGATGTGGTAATTTTATATGGAAAATCACTTTGGTCTATCTTTTTTATGTCGCCCTTTGATAAATCTATTATTTGTACCGGAAAATTGCTTCAAAAGTCTTGATTTTTATTTTTTTTTGTTTTCATTTACATCTTGTAAAATGACGATCCAAACAATACATAAAAAGAACTTGGTAAAGGCAGCGGTTCTTGCACATAATTTTATAATATCCACATCAGCATTTAATGAATATTAAATACATTGATCTTATAGATCAAACTTATTATTTTCCTCAGGAAGAGTTTACTTTAGAAGAGGACAACCTTCATTTTCATGGCATTCCTTTGATGTCTCTTGTAGAGCAATATGGGTCCCCATTAAAGTTTACCTATTTGCCGAAGATCTCCAGGAATATACAACGCGCCAAGGAATGGTTCGCCCGCGCAATAGAACGGCATAATTATAAAGGAAAGTACATTTATTGCTATTGCACCAAAAGTTCTCATTTCGAATATGTATTACATGAGGCCTTAAAGAATGACATCCACATTGAAACCTCTTCGGCTTTTGATATCAATATTGTACAACAGCTTAAAAAAGAAGGAAAGATAAAGGATTCTACCTATGTGATCTGTAATGGCTTTAAACGAGATCTTTATGTTCAGAACATAGCTGATCTTATTAATAAGGGCCATCAGAATTGTATTCCTATTATTGACAATTATGAGGAGATCGATCTCTTAAGTGAGGCCATAGACGAACCTTTTAAAATTGGGATCCGAATAGCCTCGGAGGAAGAACCAAAGTTTGAGTTCTATACTTCAAGGTTGGGGATCGGGTACAGAAATATAGTTCCCTTCTACGAGAACCAGATCCGGGATAATGAAAAAGTGGAATTAAAGATGCTCCATTTCTTTATTAATACCGGGATACGAGACAGTGCGTACTACTGGAACGAGCTTGTAAAGTGTCTTAAGGTATATGTTCGTTTGAGAAAAATCTGCCCCTCCCTGGATAGTTTAAATATTGGCGGTGGTTTCCCTACCAAGAATTCTTTGGCATTTGACTATGATTATGAGTACATGGTAGACGAGATCATCAATCAGATCAACACAAGCTGCAAGGAGGCAGATATTCCTGTCCCTAATATCTTTACGGAATTCGGCAGTTTTACAGTGGGGGAGAGTGGTGGCGCTATTTACGAAGTACTCTATCAAAAACAACAGAACGATCGGGAAAAATGGAATATGATCGACTCTTCCTTTATTACAACATTGCCAGATTCCTGGGCCATTAATAAACGTTTTATCATGCTGCCTGTCAATAGGTGGAACGATGAGTATGAGCGTGTTTTACTTGGCGGATTAACGTGTGATAGTGATGATTACTACAACAGTATTCAGGATATGAATGCCATTTATTTGCCCAAGTTCAAAAAGGAAAAACCACTTTATATTGGCTTTTTTAATACCGGAGCCTATCAGGAATCGATTGGTGGTTTTGGAGGGCTGCAACATTGCCTTATCCCTACACCAAAACATGTGTTGATAGATAGGGACAAGGATGGAAACCTGGTAACCGAACTATTTAGTGAACAACAAAAAGCATCAGAAATGCTTAAAATTTTAGGATATGAAGACAACTAAGAATTATGCCGGGATTCCGGATGAATTCGCACAACTTGAGAAATCAAAAGTGGTTCTTATACCCGTGCCGTATGACGGCACAAGCACCTGGGGAAAAGGAGCGGACAAGGGCCCTGAGGCACTGCTTGAAGCTTCAGAAAATATGGAGTTATACGACATAGAAACCGCCACCGAAGTGTACCAGCAAGGCGTATATGTAACTGAGCCCATAACGGAATTATCATCTCCCAAAGCCATGGTGAACAGCGTACACGATAGAACAAAAGAGTATATCAAGAGGAACAAATTTGTTACGCTTATAGGAGGTGAACATTCCCTCTCTATTGGGTCTATCAGAGCCTTTAATGAGTGCTTTGACAATCTTACTGTACTTCACATAGATGCCCACGCAGATCTTAGGGAGTCTTATGAAGGAACCCCTTACAATCATGCCTGTGCGGTTTATGAAGCCAGTCAGAACACCAATTTAGTGCAGGTAGGAATACGAAGTATGGACGCCATAGAAATGACCATAATGGATACTGAAAAGACCTTTTTTGCTCACGAAATGGTAGATGATGAATACTGGATGGATAAGGTGGTTGATTTACTGACAGACAATGTCTTTATCACCTTTGATCTGGATGCGCTGGATCCTTCCATCTTACCATCTACGGGAACACCGGAACCAGGGGGTCTTCTGTGGTACGAGACCCTGGAACTGTTAAAACAGGTATTTGAAGAAAAGAACGTAGTGGGCTTTGACCTGGTAGAACTTTGTCCTAATGAGCATGACAAATCTTCTAATTTTCTGGCTGCTAAGTTGTATTACAAAATGCTTAGTTATAAATTCATGAATGAAGCTGTAGAGGATGAATATGACAATACCTACGAGCTAACGAATAGTGCCGGAACGAATTCAGTTTCTAAATTTGATGACGAAGATGAATAAAGGACCCATATCAGATTTTATTTCAAAGTATTACCTGCATTTCAATGCAGCAGCCTTAGTAGATGCAGCCAAAGGCTATGAACAACAATTAGATAATGGGGCCAAGATGTTAGTCTCCCTGGCAGGCGCCATGAGCACGGCCGAATTAGGTAAGATATTTGCCGAAATGATCCGCCAGGATAAGGTTCACATTATTTCGTGTACCGGAGCCAATCTGGAAGAAGATATCATGAACCTGGTAGCACATTCACATTATAAACGTGTACCAAATTATCGTGATCTAACCCCGCAGGAAGAATGGGAGCTACTAGAAAAAGGCCTGAACCGGGTAACAGATACCTGTATCCCGGAGGAGGAAGCCTTTCGAAGACTGCAGCAGCACATCCATACACTATGGAAAGAAGCTGAAGCGTCGGGGAAGCGCTATCTTCCGCATGAATTTATGTATCAGATGTTGCTTTCAGGAGTTTTAGAGGAACACTATGAGATAGATCTTAAGGATTCCTGGATGTATGCCGCTGCGGAAAAGAATCTGCCTATTGTTTGTCCTGGATGGGAAGACAGCACCATGGGAAATATTTTTGCATCCTATGTTCTTAAAGGGGAGCTACAAGCTTCCACCATAAAATCAGGGATCGAATACATGACCTTCCTTGCTGATTGGTATTCAGAGAATTCGGAGAAAGGGATTGGTTTTTTTCAGATCGGAGGAGGAATAGCGGGCGATTTTCCAATTTGTGTGGTGCCTATGCTCTATCAGGATATGGAGAGAACGGATACCCCTTTCTGGAGTTATTTCTGTCAGATCAGTGATAGTACCACAAGTTACGGCAGTTATTCCGGCGCTGTGCCAAACGAAAAGATCACCTGGGGAAAATTGGGAATTGAGACCCCAAAATTTATAATAGAGAGCGATGCAACTATTGTTGCACCTTTAATTTTTGCGTATCTTTTGGACATGTAATTATGGATAATTTAAAAAGAGTAATTGTAGATTTTAAAAAACTTACACCGGAAGTATTGAAGCTTTTGGTGGAAAGATATCCTGATGGCTATGATGATGCCAATATCATCACTTTCAAGAATGCAAGCGGGGAACGTATTGAAGCTGTGGAGGTTACTACAGATGACACCAAATACTTGGTAAAGATCAGCGCTAAACTGGAGGTTACTATGGCCAATTATGATGAGGACGATTACGAGGATTATGATGACGATGATCCGGATGCCATCCCGGATGTAGAGATCAATGATGACGATGACGATGACCAGCCATAAAAAGCAATAGCATATGAAACACAGTGCTTTTCATTTATCCTTGCCCTGCTATAGTGTGACCAAGACCAAAAACTTCTATCTGGATATCATTGGCGCCAAGCTGGGACGTCATTCAACCCAATGGGCAGATATCAACTTGTTTGGCAATCAGATCACGTTTACAAAGTCTGGTGAATTCTCATTCAATTACAAGTCTTACAAGTTTCAGGATACCGTACTTCCCTCTTTTCACTTTGGGGTTATCCTCGATGATAAAACCTGGGACACGGTTTTGAATCGGCTTTCCGAGAAAAAGGAAGAACCTATTGTAGCGACCACATTTTTAAAAGATAAAAAAGGGGAACATTCCTCTTTCTTTGTGGAAGATCCTAATGGCTATGTGGTGGAATTCAAAAGATTTAAAGGTGCCCAGCAAGTGTTTACGTCCTAAACTTTATTCGTTTCAGAGAGTCTGAGTAGTAGGTGTCACCTAAAAGAGTTATATCCCTGAAAAATATGCTAAAGATCATAGGTAGTGTTGAGCGTTGTTCTCTTAAAGACCTGGGCATCTTCAAAATTGACGCCCGCATCGATACGGGAGCTAAAACGTCTTCCCTGCATGCCACCAATATAGAGCTCTTTAAAAAGAAAACCGAAAGGTGGGTTCGGTTCGAGGTTCACCATACAGTAGACGGCAAACCTGTTTCCTTAGCGTGCGAAACTCCTGTGTTCACCCGAAGAATTGTAAAGACCTCCAATGAAAATTCTGAAAAAAGAATTATCATTAGAACGCCAATTTCCATAGGGGATAGTACCTATGAGATAGAACTCAACTTAGCCAATAGAGAAACTATGGAATATCAGATGCTTCTTGGCAGGGAGGCCCTTAATGGCCGCTTTCTAATAAATCCTTCAGAATCTTTCCTGCTTTGATCTTTGTAAGGAATTAACCAGGTTGCGTATGATGTTAGCTTAGGTTTTCTAGCATTTCCGCCGTAGTTCGCTTTAAGTCAAATTTCGGGCTCCATGCCCAATCTTTTCTGGCCTGTGAATCATCTATACTGCAAGGCCAAGAATCTGCAATCGCCTGCCTGAAATCAGGATCATAAGAGATCTTGAATGAAGGTAACACTTGCTGAATACTTGTTGCGATCTCCTCAGGGGCGAAACTCATTGCCCCTAAATTGTAAGAAGAACGGATCGTAAGTCTGGAACCATCACTTTCCATTAATTCAACAGCCGCTCTGATGGCATCTTCCATAAACATCATAGGTAATTTGGTCCCTTTTTGCAGAAAACTGGTATAGCTGCCTTTTTCTAATGCCTGAATATAGATTTCAACTGCATAATCTGTAGTACCACCACCGGGCAACGTTTTCCAACTAATTAACCCGGGAAACCTTACGCTGCGTACATCTACCCCATACTTGGCATGATAATAAGCGCACCAGCGTTCGCCAGTTTGTTTGCTAATGCCATACACAGTGCTGGGTTCCATTAAAGTATGTTGAGGTGTGTTTTCCTTGGGAGTATTTACCCCAAAGACGGCAATACTTGAAGGCCAGAAGATTTTTTCTATCTTCTTTTCCTTAGCCAGGTTAAGAACATTAAAAAGAGAGTTCATGTTCAGATTCCAGGCGCGTTCGGGAAATTTCTCTGCCGTAGCACTCAGCATGGCAGCCATTAAATAGACCTCCTCAACTTCATAATGCATTACAATGTCTTCCATCGCATCATAGTTGGTGGCATCTAGTATTTCAAAAGGTCCTGTAGACATTAAAGAATCTGTGCCTTCACGGATATCACTGGCAATAACAGTATCATTCCCATATCTATTGCGTAACGCCAGTGTTAGTTCTGTACCAATTTGGCCGCAGGCCCCTAAAATGAGAATAGATTTTTGCAAGGAGAATGGAATTATTGAAGTTCGTACCAAAGATAGCTTTTATTAAAATTTGTACATTCGTTCTATGAGAAAAATAATGTTGGGATTCTTCCTTGTACTCTTTTCTGTTTCCTGCCAGGAAACTTCCGGAGGCAATGAAGACAACAAAAAAGTGCAGGATTTTTTCCAGGTCACGGCATTACCACAAAGGGTTACCTTAAATGCCAAGGCTTCCACAATTTCAAAGGATTGGATAGAATTCAATGAATTGAATACGAGTTTTGATGCATTATATACTGTTGAGAATCAGGAAGACCTGGCGTTTGCTCTGGATGATCTTGTAGAAAGGCAAAAACAGTTGGAAGATTCCGAATACCCGTCTACTTTTGACCTGCCACAAATAAGAAGCAGACAACAGGTGATGAAGACCTTTATTTTAAAAACAAGGGCGGCAGTTGAATATCGAATAGATGCTACTGAACCGGCAGTTGAAATGATAAAAGCCTATAATGCCCTTCGCAGTCAATGTAATGTTATCGTAAACAATACACTCAACACTCAATTACTATCAGATGAATAAACTACTTGGCTTTTTCTTTACCCTTAGCCTGCTTATTCAAACGCAGGCTCAATCTTCTGATAAGGAAACAATTCATACTACAATAGACAATTGGCATATGGCCGCTACGGAAGCCAACTTTGAGAACTATTTTGGGTTGCTCTCGGAAGATGCTGTATTTATTGGTACCGATGCAGCTGAAGTATGGAACAAGAGGGATTTTATGACTTTCTCAAAGCCGTATTTTGATAAGGGAAAAGCCTGGGACTTTAAACCGATCCAACGAAACATCTATCTGGACCCATCTAAAGAAATTGCATGGTTCGATGAGCTCCTTGATACCTGGATGCAACTCTGCCGTGGTTCGGGGGTCCTTAAAAAGGAAAATGGAGAATGGAAGATCGCACACTATGTCTTATCACTCACCATCCCCAATGAGGAGATAGATCCTGTGATAGCACTTAAAAAAGAAAGAGATAGCACTTATAGAAAAGGCCTTATCAAACAATAAAAGTTCAACAACCAGAGGCTTACGAACAAGCCGAAAAGGTTTATTTATACACCCGACCCATGAAATATTTTAGTTATTTTTTCCTGCTCTTCTTTGTTCTTATTACAGCTTGTAGACAGGAACAGAAGGAGGTTTTAGCGACCGATTTTTATAACACGGAACTCTTTAAGGAAGTACAACTACAGGCCATTTTTAAAGATTCAAAAACCTTTGTAGATCTTGTTCCTGACAGGCCTTATGGTGAATTGGTTGCTATGTATGAGGAAGAGAAGATGGCGGCTGACTTTTCCCTGAAAGATTTTGTCTCTGATCATTTTACAGATCAGTTCAATTCAGGACAGGTGATTGTGACAGATACCACAAAGAACATGTATGAGCATATCAGCAGTATGTGGAGCAAATTAACAAGAGGGCCAGATACCGCTGTGGAGAATTCTTCCAGAATAGCCCTGCCATATAAATACGTAGTGCCAGGAGGGCGTTTCAGAGAGATCTACTATTGGGACAGCTATTTTACACTAGAAGGGCTTTTGGTAGATGATCAGGAAGAGCTGGCCAAAAGTATGGTAGACAATTTTAGCTTTCTAATAGATTCACTTGGGTTTATTCCTAACGGTACACGAAACTATTACCTCAGCAGATCACAACCTCCTTTCTATGCTTTAATGGTAGATGCCGTATCACGGGAAGATCGGGACATGTTCATTGAATATTTTCCTATGATCCTGAAAGAATATGAATTTTGGATGGCAGGTAAGAATGAGGTTAAAGGAATACATACTCCTAATAAATATGTGGTTAGAATGGGCGAGGAATTTTTCCTGAATCGCTATTGGGATAATGGAACCACCCCAAGACCGGAATCGTACAAGGAAGATTTTCATTTGGCATCTGAACTGTCTTCCAAAGCAGATAAAACGATGCTTTATACAAATATGCGTTCCGGGGCTGCCTCTGGCTGGGATTTTAGTAGCAGATGGTACACCACCGAAAATGATTTTGGGTCCACGAAAACCGCTGATATTCTGGCCATAGACCTGAATTGTCTGCTATATTTTATGGAAATGAGTATTGCCAAAGGCTATGAATTAACCCATGATGCAGAAAATGAGGCTTTGTTCCTGTCTAAAGCTGAAGAAAGGAAAACAAGTATTCAAGAGCTATTTTGGAATGATGATGAAAGTTATTTTTACGACTATAATTACACTCAAAAAGGATTTGCCAGGACTCCTACCCTGGCCGGAGTTTTCCCATTGTACTTTGAACTAGCTTCCGAAGAGCAAGCACAAGGCGTAAGGGACAAGCTTATGTCCGATTTTTTAAAGGACGGCGGTTTGGTGACCACGCTGGAACATTCCGGTCAGCAATGGGATGCGCCCAATGGATGGGCCCCCCTACAATATGTTGCAGTTGAGGGCCTTTTGAACTATGGGTATGTAGATGAAGCAAAGATCATAATGAAACGTTGGCTTAACTTAAATGAGCGTGTCTACCAAGACACTGGTAAAATGATGGAAAAATATAATGTGGAAGATATCAGCTTGCTTTCCGGGGGAGGTGAATACGAAACTCAGGATGGCTTTGGCTGGACGAATGGAGTTGCGCTGGTCTTTAAAAAGATGTTAGATGAAATGGAACCAGCAGAATAGGCATACAATACATTAAATGAATACCAATAAAAAAGGGGAGCTAATTGCCTCCCCTTTTTTTAGTTCTTTTTCTCTTCTTCCGGATTGTTTTTCCTGGATTCCAATGCCTGTTTGCTAAGACTGGCCAGATTAAAATTAGGATCTAGTGTGAGGGCCTCATCTATACTGGCTATAGCAGCATCAATATTAGTATGGTCTGTATTGTACTGAACTAAACCTTTTAGATGAAGTAAGGCTGCTTTTAAAGATACTTCATAGGGTTGCTGTCTTTCGTAAAATGCATAGGTCATTCCTTCCTGAACAACACCGAGAGCAAATTCTATGTTTGTCATGGCCCCCGTATTATCCCCGGTTTGAATTTTCAGATCTGCCAACTCATAGGCCAGGTATGCATTAGGAGATCGTTGGTATAAAACCTCAAATTGCTCCAAGGCTCGCTTGGGCTGGTTCAGGGCCTTTAAGCTAATGGCCTTTACCTGTACAGCCAGATCAGAATCGGATGCATTTTTTTCTATGCCGATGGTATTCAGGGCCTGCATATGCTGATTGTTGTTGGCGTAAACAAAGGCCAGCGTATCTCTTCGCTGCTGTGTTGGCTGAATTACAATTAAGTGGGTGAGGGCGTTGATCACTCCGTTAATGTCACCCTGGGCCTTCATCTCTTTATAAAAAGATTCGTAATGTGTCTTTAATTCGGAATTGTTTTGGCCATAGCTAAATAAACTAACTGTAAAAAGAAAAATGGCAATTCTTGTTTTCATGATCTTTAAATTAGTGCGGCAAAATTACTACTTTTTTTGGGTCTTATTTTATCAAAAATCTTAAAATGACTGAATTAAAAGGGTGCTTGGGAATGAACTCACTGCTTTTTATAAGGAAGTATCCAAAGGAGCCGTAAATTTAAAATTAAGGGAATCCAGTGTTTTTGTTTTTATGATCTTACCTGTTTTGCCGGCATATCCTTTTGTATAATCGGGAGCGGGAAGACCTCTATTGGTCGCTTCTTTGGTATAATAGGCCCTTTTTGTTGGATGATCTGGATATACCCCATTCATTAGCTTCCCCCACCACTCATTGGAAACGATACCGGTTAAGATTAAAATACAATCCTCTAAATGGATCAGATTAACGGCATCATCTCCATTGGAAAGTTCATGTTGTCCGGATAAATAGGTAACAGGGTGGCGATCCGGGCCTATAAGGCCACCAAAGCGAACCACGGTGGCATCCAGTGCCTTATCGGACATAAATAATTTTTCTGCAGCAAGTAACTTTTTAGCTGAATCGGTTTTGGGTTTGGGCGCTGATTTTTCTGTGATCGCCCCTTCTACTTCGCCGTAAACTGAAGTGCTGCTTACAAAAATGATCTTCCTTAAATGCATGATCTTAATTGCCTCATACAATTGGCTGATTTTGCTAAAATAGTCTTCCTCCGCTGCTTTGCGCTTTGGAGGTATATCAATGATCAGGATATCTATATCTTTCAGGAAATCTATAAGCGAACCTTTTACACCATCATTAAAGAGTTCAACATAGTAGGTGGTAATACCTTCATTTCTAAGAATATCCAGATTGCCCTTGGTAGTGGTAGTTCCGCTCACCGGGTAACCCATAGAAATGAAGCGGCGAGCCAGGGGGAATCCCATCCATCCGCAGCCTAATATGCCAACATGCGGTTTCAATGGCGTATTGTTTTTTTGACGATAACAGCGTCGTTTAACACAAAGGGCATCGGGATAAGTTCATCTGGTCGCTCAGGGATGGTAAACATTGGATGTGCCAGAAGATCATTAGATGCTTCATAGAGGGTAAGTTCCAGTTCTGTTCCGGCAGGGATACTTAATTTAAGCATAGTAGAATCGTTCGTACTGATGTAATGTGTGAAAAGTCGCGTACTTCTGCGTTCCTTCAAATAAAATTCAGACAATTCTATTCCATTTATACTTGCTTTTTTTACTTGGATGGCATTGGTAAACACTTCAAGTCTGTTTACATCGCGTTGTGGAAAAATGCCAATTTCTAGCATTCTGTTTCCATTCAAAGTAGTGTCTTTTTCAATGGTAACTACAGGTCCGCTTATGTCCTTTACAGGAGCTGCAGATACGTGGGTATATCCGGAATTATATTTGCTGTAAATGTTGGTATTGTTGGTTTTTTCGGGTATGGAATTCTCAGATCCGAGTACGGATAGTGTCCAATCCGAAAGCTGTTTTTCATAGGTGGCCCACTGTGC
Organism: Eudoraea sp.; assembly: GCA_024639765.1. Lineage (GTDB taxonomy): Bacteria > Bacteroidota > Bacteroidia > Flavobacteriales > Flavobacteriaceae > Muriicola. The sequence continues at coordinate 8,484 of JAHEHU010000044.1, read as the reverse complement.
CTTTTTAGTATCCGCATCCAGGATATAAACCAAACTACTCGGTTTTGCATTTTCTTCGGAAAAACCAGATTGAAAATGTGCTACAGTCATGGCCCCGATACATCCCAAAAATAATAAGGTGCCTATCAACTTCTTCTTTGGGTACCTTCCTGCTAAAGGCAACAAAAGCCAAAACGTAAGGGTGGAAAAAAGGGTGGTTGTCACCAACATTTTAAGCCCTAATGCTATGGGGAACATCGCAATAAATGGTGAAAAGATAAAGATGGCCGGGAGTGTAAGAAACAGAAGTAAAAAAGGATCTGGTTCTTTTTGATAGATCGAAATGGCAAAACAAACGAGTAGCGCGTACACCGGAAGGATAAAAAAACCGGCACCGGGCAGGTATTGTGCCACCGCCCAGCAGATAACTAACCAAAGTATGGCAGGTGCTACCAGAAGATTGGGAATGCTGAGTTTTTTAAATTTATGATAGGCCAAGAAACAGGTCGCCAGGGAGATAAGTGATAATGCCAGTATGTAAGTATGGCCATTATAGGGGAATCCTTGTAAAATGTCCTTATACCCGGGATAGAGTGTTGTGATCATGGACCAGGCAAAATAACCAAGTATGCCATTGATCAAAAGAGAGACCAGCATAGGTATAAAACCCAATGAGACTTCTTTCAAATGTAAACTGCCATTTCTGAATCCAAGTATCAGTAAGACGGCAAAAATTCCCAGGCCCAGGAACCACATGGGCCATATCCAGTCAAAAGGATAGGTTACCAAAGTGAATACAGGAATGCTAAAATAAATGTAATCATTAAGACTTTTCAGACTATTCAGATCTGCTTCACTAAAATGAATTAGTAAGGGCATTAGATAACTGGCCTGATGTGTGAGCGAATTGCGGTCTAACCTTGTATAGGAATCGCGAACTGTGTGGTAGTCAAAGTGATCATCGATAAAGGCAAAATTAAAGCCTTCAATGTCCTGGTCTTCCCTGAAAACCGTGAGATCGGTGTCGTTTGGGAGCAATTTGTAAATACTATAAGCCAGTGAATTGGTTACCGGGAATTTTGGATTTGCCGTTATAAATTCCTTGATGAGCCTCTCATTGCCACGGTTGGTCTCCATAAACATATACCCCGGCCCTCCGCTACCGCGAGCCTCAAAATTAAGCACTAACCCAACATCCTTTGTCCAGGGATGCCGGTTGGCAAATAGATCTGCCCCGTTAAGTCCAAGTTCTTCGGCATCTGTGATCACAATAATGATGTCATTCTTTGGGGTCACTTTCTTTGCTAAATAGGCACGAATACCCTCCAGAATAGTGGCCACCCCACTACCGGCATCGCTGGCACCCAGGGCGGAATGCGGACTACTATCGTAGTGCGAGAGCAGCAGCAAGGCCTTTCCATCGCCCGAGCCTTTGATCCTTGCAACAATATTGACGGCTTTGCTATAATTAGCCCAATCCCCAGATGTATAGCCTTCCTGAAGGGATACTTCAAGCCCCATTTTCTCAAGTTCTCCTACAACATAGGCTCTTACTATTTCATGAGCGGGGAAACCCACACCATGTGGTTGTTTTGAAATTACTTCTACATGAGTAAGGGCCTTATCTGTGGAAAAACCAAATTCTTGCTCAACACTGGTATTGCCGTTGGTTGGCATCAAAGATCTATAACTCCAAATTACAGCCAGAAATATAAGTGGCAAGGTGGCCCAAAGCCTGATGTTTTTCATGGTAAAAAATTCTCCCTTAAAAGTAAATAATTATGTCCGGTCTTTACCTTTTGGCGACTAATTTTAGAAGATTCGCACAAAATATGTATATTTAAGGCTAACCATTTTAAAACAAACAGGTATGGGTATTAAAAGTTTTATGGGTCGAAGAGCCAAGGAAGGGTCCAAAAAAGAATATGATGCCCCTATATTGGTGGAGGACTATATGTCCAAGAAACTCATTACGTATAGTCCAAAACAGTCCATTTTAGAAGTGATGGAATCTTTTGCAAAGAACCATATTTCAGGGGGCCCTGTATTAGATGATAACGGATTTTTGGTAGGTATCATCTCCGAAGCTGACTGTATGAAGGAGATCTCCGAAAGCCGATACTTCAATCAGCCTATCCTTGATAAAAGTGTAGAACGATTTATGACCAAAAAAGTGGAGACCATTCCTCATGATATGAGCATTTTTGACGCTGCCGGTGTGTTTCACAAAAACAATCGCCGCCGTTTACCGGTCATGAAAGATGGTCTTTTAGTAGGACAAATTAGTCGCAAAGATATTGTGATTGCAGCCTTGAAGCTCACAAGCCACAATTATCAATAGAAAAGACAATTCTGATAAAACATAGCCCTGGAAGTTTTCCGGGGCTATTCTCTTTTTACGATCATAAAGTAATCGTTCTCCAAGGGCAGATAACCCAGATCGTACACAAAATAATAGGTCGTTCCTTTTTTGGTAGTATAGAGGTTGGTAAGATATTCAAAATCGAATCCCTTATCCAGCAGTCGCGTTTTCGTTGTCTTTGTTTTGCCTTCTTTTAAAGGGAAACTGTCCAGGATACGGTAATTCTTCCTCAGGCGATTATTGATATTTCGCACAAGATTCTTACTGTCTTTGTTCAGCTTATTATTATAGGCATTGCGGCAATAGTCCGAACAGAACTTTTTGTCTACCCGTCCTTTAATGATCTCATTACATTCTAAACATCTTCTTTCCACTATAACATGGTTTTAAATGAAATTACAAAAATTTCCCGCAAGCAACTTACAAGTTGTGGTTGATCTATCATAAGGAAAGAGATTGCCTGATGTTTTTTTATTGGTCAGAATTTACTTAGTAACCACTAGCTGCTCCATCCGGGCTGGACGAATCGGAAGCGCCAATGTAAACACCTTGTTCTGTAGCATTTAGGATGCCCATTAGCCGGCCCAGGTTGTTGGTGCCATATAGTGTATGGCCCATTCCCTCTAAGGCTTTTTGAGTGTCTGGCGACATCAGGTGATTTTCAAAGATCAATCTATCCGGAAGCCATTGGTGGTGAATTTTCATGGCTTCAATGGCCTTATGTATTGGCATCTCGTATTCCAAAACATTGAGAACCGTTTGGAAAACGGTGTTGATAATTGTTCTTCCGCCGGGGCTACCTATAACCAGATAGGGTTTCCCTTCTTTGGCAACAATTGTAGGTGTCATACTGGAGAGCATTCTTTTACCGGGCTGAATTATGTTAGGATCGGTACCAATTAACCGTTCGCTATTGGTGTAACCGGGTTGCGGATTAAAATCACCCATCTCATTGTTAAAGATAAAGCCCAGTTTGGGAGAGCCAAGTTTAGAACCATAGGAATACTCCAGGGTATAGGTAAGGGAAACGGCATCGCCATTTTTGTCAATTACGGAGAGGTGCGTTGTATTGGTGCCATCATACAATTGTCCAAATTTGGTTGAGTCACTAACAGAAGCCCTTTCAAGATCAATATTGCGAAACCTCCTTTGAGCAAATTCTTTAGAAGTCAATTTTTCAAGGGGCATTTCTGGGTTAAAATCAGGATCACCCAAATGTTCTGCTCTATCCGCAAATGCTCTTCGCATGGTCTCGGCTACGAGATGTACATAGGCCGTAGAATTGAATTGTATCGAATCCAAATTAGCCAACTCCATCACATTCATCATTTCAATGAGTGCAACACCACCTGAACTTGGCGGGGGCATGGAATAGATTTCAAACTCTTTGTAGGTACCTTTTATGGGGGCACGCTCAATGGCTGTGTATTTTTTCAGGTCCTTTTGCGTAATAATCCCGCCATTTGCTTTCATATACTTTTCAATTTCCCTGGCCACTTTTCCTTTATAAAATCCGTCCTTTCCCTTATCGCGTATCAGTTCTAACGTTTTAGCCAATGCCGGCTGTCTCCAGGTTTCGCCAAATTCTACCAGTCTTCCATCAGGATTTTTAAAGTAATTTTTTAGGAAATCTGGTGTTTCTTTGTCTTGCATTCGCCTGGCATGTGAGGCAAGGGTGTATGTAAGGATCATTCCATTATTGGCCAGGTCTACCGATGGCTGTACTAATTCTTTCCAAGGCAGACTCCCATATTTTTGATGCGCCATGAATAATCCGGCTACAGTACCCGGCACTCCGACAGATTTTAAGCCACGGTGATTGCTCCCTTCAACCAACTCGCCATTTTCGTCCAGGAACATATCTGAAGTGGCACGCAATGGCGCTTTTTCCCTAAAGTCGATCGTGGTTGTAGTGCCCGAAGCATTCATATAAACAATAAAACCACCCCCGCCAATATTACCGGCCTGAGGATGTGTCACTGCCAGTGCAAAGGCCGTAGCGACCGCTGCATCAATGGCATTACCACCTTTTTTTAGAATAGCAACACCCACTTCGGAAGCGAGCTCATTATCGGAAACCACCATTCCATTTTTTGCATAGGTCTGTCCAAAGCAGTTAGGGAGGATAAAAAAAATGGCAATAAATAATACTATTGGCGAATACGATATAATTTTTATCATCTTTACTAAAACAGATTTTATATGGTGTTTCTATTCGATCGTAATGGTTCCTAAATGTGTTGGAATTAGCACTTTCGAATCAGGAGAAAGTCTTTTTACATCTTCCTGAAAAGGGATCAGTTTTTGTTCTACTCCGCTTTGTTGAGAAAATCGGTAGGGCAAACGAAAATTATCCCAATGCGTAGGGATAATAATTTTAGGATAATTGGTTACTGCTAAAAGTCGCTCGTTGTACTTATAAAGACCCAATTGTGAACGATTAACACCTGCCAAAAGAATATCAGGTTTTTGGCCCACTAATTCTCTTTCTACAAAGTTCATAGAGCCCATGGTTAATACAGTATGTCTGGCGAAGCGGGCCAGAAACATTAACGAGCCTCCCTCAATAAACTCCGACACCTTTAGTGGCGCTTCTGGAACTTCCGTGTAGGTTCTGGAATCCAGATAATGTTTGTCATTCAAGGCCGAATGTATGGAAGGAATTACCTGAACTGAAAAGTTCTCGAACTGATAATCTTCCCCACCTCTTACAGGATATAATTGCTCATTCGGGATACCGTAAGCCCTAAGGATATTACAGGTAGTTTCGGTGCCAATGACTTTGGCACCGGTTTTTTTGGCGATATACGGTACGTCTGCTAAATGATCAAAATGGGAATGATGTGCCAGGATAAAATCTGCCTTGGTGATCAAACTGTCTATCAACAAAGTATCCGAAATGTAAGGGTCAGAGCGCTCAACGGTTTTTCTGGTATCTTCAGGGCTAACCCCTGGTCCCGTGCCCAATTTTACCCTGGAAATATAGGGGTCTACCAATACTGTTATACTTCCATCTGTTATTTGCCAACCTGCAGTGCCGAAATATTTTAATTCTATGGCATTATTTTGTGCACTTACAGTAAAGCTCGCAAAAGCGGCAACCAAAAAGAAGAAGCCAAAAAGCCTCTTATTTGAGAAAGATGAATTCTTAGAGATATATGTGTTCATGTTTTATAGTGTAAATGGATTCAACTTATCTTTTCTTGCGGTTCAGATAATAGCGATTGATCTCGTCCGAATTCGCTTCAATAATATCTGGAGCACCATCCATGTTTAGGTCGGCTGTAATTATATCATAGGTGTCAAAGGATTCTTCTTTCAGTACATATCCTTTCCATTTTTGACCATTTTCTTCATTAAGAAACATAAAATTAGGGTTTCCAGAATTCCCGATAATGATATCAAGAGTGTTATCTCCATTAAGATCGGCCAAGGATACTGCATAGCTATCTGACTCTGAAGCATCAAAGATCACTGATTGGGAGAACGGGGCTGTACTGTGGCCAAAATAGATCACATTGGGTTCACCAATGTTGGCAGTAACGATGTCTAATAATCCATCACCATTAAGATCCCCTACACTTACTGAACGCGTATTATCACTTCCGGTTCCAAAGGCTATTTTAGCATCAAATCCCAGGTTGCCATCATTCAGATAAATGTAATTGGGTTGCTCATCCCTATTGGCCAATACCAGATCAAGATCACCATCACCATCAATATCAGCAGTTTCCACATCTATGGTAGCATCATCACTGCTGCCAAAGGGCCTGGTTTTTGAAAAATTACCCTTACCATCGTTTAGACAGATCTCGTTAGGTCTTCCTCTATTTGTGATCAGTATATCCACAAAACCATCGGAATCTAAATCGGCTAAAGTAATATTCCGGGTAGGGGCGTAGTCTTCTCCAAAAGTACCATTCTTGGTAAAATTACCTAAACCATCATTAATGAATACAGCATTGGGTGCCATATCATTTCCAACGGCAACATCAAGATCTCCATCGTTATCCAGGTCTGCCAATTCAGTGGCGTAGGAGGTTTCTCGTTGCGCTCCTAAATCTTTTTCCACGGTAAAAATGCCTCTGCCATCATTGATAAAGATGCGGTTCTGTCCCGGCCAATGCCTTCCATTGGCAACCAGAATATCCGTATCACCATCACCGTCAATATCACCACTGGCAACAGATGCAGAACGTTCTTTATGGGTGCTTAGGATAAGCCTGCCGTTGGTTCTTAGTTCAAGCTCTTGAGCAGTGATATAGCTGCTTGTAAAAAAGTAGGAGCAGCATAAGATGAGGGTAATTTTATTCAACATTTATTTTGGAGTATTATAGAATCGGTTGGTTCCGACCCCAATGGTTCTCAGCATTATGGGGATCAGGGTTTATAATAAAGTAAGGTAATACTTTTAATCCACTTGATATCTTTTAAGTAGTTTTTGGTCATACTGATACCAAATTAGATCTTCTCCCCCGGGTTCATAAGGGGCAAATTTGTAGAATACCATCCCGGCTTTTTCCATGACTCTGATCGATGCTATATTTTCTTTCATGGCGATAGCAATGATCCTGTTTAATTTGAGTGTCTCTATGCCGTAGGTAAGTATGGCACGAGAAGCCTCTGTCGCCAGACCTTTTCCCCAAAATTGAGGCAAAAATCTATAGCCCAGGTCAATTTCATCAAATTCTGGTAGATATAGCAGACCTGCCCAGCCTATGAATTGCATTCCCTCCTTTAAAAATGTGGCCCACCTTCCAAAACCAAATTGGATATAGTGATCAATTCTCTCCTCTATTGCATTTTCCATTTCTTCGATGGACGCAATCACAGCGTCTCCCGTATACTTTTGTACTTCCGGATCAGAATGTAGGCTAAGTAGGTCCTCTTTATCGCCTTGCGTGATCTCTCGCAACAAGAGTCTTTCTGTTTGTATCAGGAATTTCATTTTAAAACGGTATAAACAGTTAAGTATGTCATGGCCTCTACACGGATCTTTTCATCCTTGTAGACAGATTTTAATTTTTGCGACACTTTGTAATAAAGGTCAGTATCATCGCCAAAAATTTCTGCCAGGATATTGAAATTGTCTTTTGAAGATAATAGTAAATGCGAAAGATTCGCGATAGAAATATTTACTGAATATGACTTGCTGTGTTCTCTTTCAATGGTTATGCTTTTCTGATCCAATTCGGAAAAGTTTGCCTTATGGTCGTATTCAGATTTTTCTTTTGGGCTGCTATCCATTTTTAATTCAGCACATATTTTCTCTAGATATATCTCAAAATCATACACCAATACCTTGGCATTATGGGTACTTACTCGTACTAATTCATTTAGCAAATGTTGAGATCTTGCATAATACAGAGAACCGGCAAATGTAATTATATCGAAATAGTCATTGGCAAAATCAAGTTTTTCATCATTATATCGGGCGTATTCTACTCCTGGGTGTAAAAGTGCATTTTGCAGCATATGTTGACTTGGATCAATACCGATAACTTTATCGCAAAACGTTGCTAAGGCAATTGATGAGTGTCCGGTACCACATCCTATATCTAATGCGTTCTTATGTTTATTATTCCCTGCGAAATATTCATGGAGAATCTTTAGATGTAGGTCAGGACGGTAAGCTGCATAATGGGAGGCTGTAATTTGATCGTATTCCTCTGACATTTTTCTTTGTGTCGTCTTCATTACTAAAATAGTGAAAGAAAAAGAATCCTAATTAATGGCAATGTTGAAATCCCAGGAATTCTCACAGGATGTTATTTTATGTTAAGGTTTTGGTAAACAGCACATAAAGGTTTAATGTTTTAATATATTCGTTAAACAAAATAATCAAAATGCTTCATACATGAAATCAATTCTCTTTAAATTCAGCATTCTGTGCTTGGTACTACTATTCTCCTACAAGCCAAACGTACAGGAATTTCAAGGCCAGGCCATTTATTTTTCCAAATCCACTCTAGAGCTTGGTAGTTGGGGTGCAAGAATGAGTGAAGCACAAAAAAAGCAAGTTCAGGCGCGTTTAAAGAACAGATTAGAAAAAACCTATGTGTTGAATTTCAACAAGAAAGAATCTGTATTCAACGAGGAAGACAAATTGGATGCCATTTCGGGAGCAACAGATTCCTGGGGGA
>JAHEHU010000043.1 GCA_024639765.1 Eudoraea sp. | reverse complement strand
ACACCAGATAAGAAATTGATTATATCCCGGATCCCTATGGGCTGTGTTCTTGTCAGCACCCACTTAGGGGTTATCATTACCGGTAGTTTTTCACATAGATCCCTAATAATCTCAAAAGAAGAACTTCCAGACCCTACGATGATGCCGGCTCTGAGTACGGTGAGTTGATACGTACCTTGATACAGGATATCCTCCACATTTTTACGAGACCTGAGGTGCTTGGATAACTTATCATCATTAACAATCCCACTTAAATAAATGACCTGTTCAACAGAAGTGGTTTTCATATAAGCATTGAAGTTCTCTGCAGAAAGCGCCTCCTTTTCATCAAAATCCTGAGTAGAGGAACTCATGGAATGGATAAGGTAATAAGCCGCATTTATATCTTTTGGTAGGATATCCGGAGTAACTTTTTTGAGAAAATCGATTTCTATTACAGTAATTCGGGAGAGTGTTTCCTCGTCAACAGACAATCTTTTTTTATCTCGGACCGCACAGACCACCTCATGATCCATTTCGAGTAGTCTTGGCAGTAAACGCATTCCAATGTAGCCATTGGCTCCCGTGAGTAAAATCTTCATCCGTTATAGGTCTTCTATACTGGTTGGTGCCGTGTCGGTCTTGTAATTGAGCAGCTTCTTAAAAAATTTTTGTATCGCCTTGGTATCTGAACGAACCTTGATGAAATAGTGGTCGCGGTAGATAGAGTACACGGCAAAATCTCCCTTATAAATGGTGAGCTTATAAAAAGGGATGACCAGCGCGTAGGTTTCAAGCAGGGATCGAAAGCGTACTATGACCCCTTTGGGCCTGATCTCAACATTGCAGCTGTCCAGGTTGTTGTCCAGAATAAGCAGATTGTGTATTTCCAAACTTGCTTCTGTGATAAAGAGCTTTGGGGAACCTATTCCTCCCATGGCCCATCGTTCTTTCAGGGTAAAGGGTTTCCCTACTTCTCTGTCAATTTTACGGGTTATTTCTTTGTTGTTATACGATACATTTAAAAGCATATTCTTTCTTTTTCATTGGCAGCATAAAGTTACCGAAAACATTAGGGAATCGCGGTTAAGAAGGTCATAAAAGCGCAAAAAATACGTAGTTTTGCAACTTCAAAGGAGGTCATCTTATGAATATTGAACAAGTACTTACCACAAAAGTAAAAGAAGCCGTCCGGGATCTTTACGAGGTAGAACTTCCAACGGTTGAATTTCAACCTACGAGGAAAGATTTTGAAGGCGATATTACAGTGGTGATCTTTCCAATGCTTCGGTATGTAAAGAGTAATCCTGAAAAGATAGGCACTGCTATAGGTGAACATCTGATAAAAGTGGTAACTCAGGTAGACCAGTTCAATGTAATCAAGGGGTTTTTGAACATTACTGTTAGTGATGAGTACTATTTGGAAACGTTTAAGGATATCAGGTCAATAGAGCACTTTGGGATACGAGAAAAGGAGGAAAATGGGGCTGTTATGGTTGAATATTCCTCTCCAAATACAAACAAACCACTACATCTTGGACATATTCGGAATAATTTATTAGGCTATTCCGTGGCTCAGATACTCAAAGCTTCAGGGAAGAAGGTGTATAAAACTCAGATCATAAATGACCGGGGCATTCATATTTGCAAAAGTATGCTGGCCTGGAAACTATTTGGTGATGGAGAAACGCCGGCTTCCTCTGGTCTTAAAGGAGATAAGCTGGTAGGAAATTACTACGTGGCCTTTGATAAAGCCTATAAAGAGGAAGTAAATCAATTAGTCTCGGAAGGCAAGAACAGAGAAGAAGCGTTACAGGAAGCCCCTTTGCTAAAAGAAGCACAGGAAATGCTGCGAAAATGGGAAGCAGGAGACGCTGAAGTTGTTTCACTATGGAAAAGGATGAACGCCTGGGTGTACGAAGGATTTAAGGACACGTACACTAATCTGGGAGTAGATTTTGACACCTTGTATTACGAAAGTAATACCTATTTGTTGGGAAAAGATGTTGTGGAAGATGGTCTGCAGCGTGGCGTATTTTTCCGAAAGGATGATGGCAGTGTATGGATAGACTTAACAGATGAAGGTTTGGACGAGAAGATAGTGCTTCGGTCTGATGGGACCGCGGTATATATGACCCAGGATATAGGTACGGCCATACAACGGGTTCGCGACTTTCCAGATATCAATGGGATGGTCTATACGGTAGGGAACGAGCAGGATTATCATTTTAAGGTTTTGTTCCTTATTTTAAAGAAACTTGGGTATTCCTGGGCAGCTCATTTGTATCATTTAAGTTATGGAATGGTAGATCTACCCAGCGGGAAGATGAAGAGCAGGGAAGGAACGGTTGTAGATGCAGACGATCTTATAACTGAGATGACACAGACCGCAGCCAATATTTCTGCCGAGTTGGGGAAACTGGATGCTTACTCAGAAGAAGAGAAAGGGGCACTTTACAAAACCATTGGACTTGGAGCCTTGAAATATTATATTCTTAAGGTGGACCCAAAGAAAAGGATCTTGTTCGATCCTGAGGAGTCGGTTGATTTTCAAGGAAATACCGGACCTTTTATTCAGTACACCTATGCCAGAATACAGTCTATTCTTAGGAAGGCCCCGGAGATTGTAGAAAGTAAGAGTACTAAGAAACAAAATGTCCCTCTGCATCTCAAGGAAAAGGAGTTGATTAAACAATTATTGGTTTTTCCAGATACTATTTCACAGGCAGCGGCTCAATATAGTCCGGCCCTGATCGCCAACTATACCTATGATCTGGTAAAGGAATTTAATTCGTTCTATCAGCAAGTATCTATCTTGGGAGAAGAAAATACTGAGATAAGAACCTTTAGAGTGCTGCTTTCTGCTAAGGTAGCGGAAGTTATTAAAACTGCTTTTAGTCTTCTGGGGATCCAGGTACCAGAACGTATGTAATAAAAAAGACCGCCAGATGGCGGTCTTCTTCATTATACTTGTAAGGAAAATTATTTTTCAGAGCTCTGAGCCACAGCCAAGCCGTAAATCACAAGTCCAAATCCAATTTTATTTACCGCATCTCCGATGTTGTAGATAACATCCATGTTCAGGCCAGTAAAAATTCCTTCATACCATCCTGGTGTTCCCGCCATATATCCAATTGGATAAATAGCCCATCCTACCAATACGAACCAACAAAGCGTTTTGTGCGCACTAAGGACAGCACCTCCTGCTTCAACAGCCAGTTTCTTGGCAGTTCCGAACCAAATGTCATAAACAATTACGAAGTATGCAGCTCCTGAAATAAGTCCCCATAACCAGGCATTATCTCTATCTACTGCTTCTCCCCAGTACCCTGTAACCAACATGATTACTGAAAGGGCGATCAATCGCCACATGAGGGATTTCTTAGCTCCTGCAACTTTCAGGATTAAGAAGAATTCCACACACATTAATGGAACAGTCAATACCCAGTCCACATAGCGGAAAAAGGTTGGAGACTCAGCAAAACCTGCCCAGTAATCTCTCATGTACCAGTAATGCACAGCGGCGATAAATGTAATCAATCCTGAAACCAGGATAGAAGTTCTCCACTTTTTATCAAAGCTGTTCATTGATAAAAAGAAAAATGCAGAAGCCGCCATCATCGCCATACATCCTACGAAGAAGGTGAACCCTACATAATCATCGGTCGCCATTTGGGAAACCAATGAAATTGATGCTAAAAAATTTTCCATAGATATAGAATTAGTTAATTTTGTTTAAGCGAATATATAAAAGATTAAACATTATTTCGTAAATTTAGAGGCACTATTTTATCATTTTGGGAAAAAAACAACAAAATATTAACACTTTTAGCAGTTTCATGATTGTGGTCACCTTCTTTTTCTTGTGGGTCACTGTCTTTTTTGACGTAAAGGTGGAAGCTTTACTTGGGTATTTCCTCATATTTACCTTCGGGATCTTTCACGGGTCCAACGATCTTAAGCTTATCCAGAAGTCAACCTCTTATTCTAAGGGTTCTTTCTTTTTGAGGGCCTTAGGGAGTTATTTGGCTGTGGTAATTCTCACGGCCTTGTTCTTTTCTTTTATACCCTCCATCGCCTTACTATTTTTTGTAGTGGCCAGCAGCTATCATTTCGGGGAACAACATTGGGCAGTATTTAGGGTTAATTCTATACTCACTACTGCCTTTTATACCTTTTATGGCCTGGTTATTTTCTTTTTATTGTTCTATGTTAACCAGGAAGAAGTAACCCCCATCATTGAAAAGATTACAGGAGTAGTGATGAAAGATCAGTACTATTTATATACCCTTATTACATCATTTATCGGATTTTTGGGCATCTACTTTTGGTGGGCTTATAAGAAAATAATTCAGGTAAACTTCGTAAAGGAACTTTTTTTCCTGCTGGTTTTTTTCGTAGTATTTAAGACGGCTTCCCTTTTATGGGCGTTTAGTATCTATTTCGTGGTTTGGCACAGCATTCCTTCCTTGAAGGATCAAATTCAGTTTCTGTATGGAGCAGTAAATAAAAGTACTTTCCTGCAGTATCTGAAGACCTCCTTTCTGTATTGGTTGGTCTCTATGGTGGGCCTGGGGGTGCTTTATTATTTCTTTCAGGACAAAGAAGGATTATTCCTTTCTATTATGATCTATTTTCTGGCAGCCATTACTTTCCCCCATGTTATAGTTATGACGCGTCTTAACCGTCGTTAAAAACTGATCCTGAAACTTATATTAGGGGTAAGGCCAAGGGATATGCTTTCTACCGTTTCTATTTCATCCAGCTCGTTCAATCTGTAATAGGTGTTCAAAACATTGCGTTTCCCCAGCAAATTAAGAACGGATGCTCCGGCAGTTGCCTTTACGTTCTCTCCCATTTGAAATGTGTAAATAAGCGATGCATCGGCCCGTAGGTAATCCGGGAGCCTGCTGCTGTTCGGACTTTGGTAGTTAATGGTATTTGGAAAAACAGCAGTGTTTACTGCATTAGCACCTTCCTGAGGCTCTGTATAGGGTTTGCCGGTTCGATAGTTAAGTCCTATTCCAAGTTTTAAATTCCGGTAATTATACGTACTGGCAAGAGTAAGGGTATGTCTAATATCCAGGTTATTTGGAAACTCATTAGGGCTGATGTCCTCAAAAAAATAGGTATTATTATTAAAGGCGTAACTAAGCCAGCTGCTAAATCGTGCATTCTTGTAATTTACCAGAAATTCTGCTCCTTTATTGGTGTAGCTTCCTATTTCTCCATTGAATTGATCCTCGTTCTGAAATCCCTGAGTAGCGGTACTTACACCTACCACTTCTTTGTAAAAGCCTTCGAGACCAATAAACCATTTATTGCGGTCATAATTGATCCCTAAGGACCCTTGTTTGCTTTTGGTGATGGGCAAAGTATTGTCATCAGATAATATCCATCGGCGTTTTTCAATACCCAGGAAGTTTTGTTCCAGATCAATGATCTGGTTGGTGGTCTGATTCTTAAATTCTCCCTGGAATTCAACCCTGAAATCTGGCAAAAGAACATAGCTAAAATTGATCCTGGGCTCAAGGATCAAAGCATTAAAAGTACCTAGATTCTCAATATAGTTAAGTCGGGCCCCTCCGGTAAAGTCCATTTTTTTATCCGGGGAACTGTATTGCAATTCAGTAAACAAGGCATGGGTTCGGATGACTCCTTTTATATTACTATTGAAAGGAGGTTGGGTAACATTGGTAAAGTTTGTGATGCCAACTTCAGTGAATTGATAGCCATTATTGGTCACTAAATCATCACTGAATTTATAGGAAGTAAGTGCTTTTACAGCAGATTCCAATACCTGATTATTCTGAAAGAGTGCTTGTTGCCCGTTACCTTCAATATTTTCAGCATCGAGATTATATCTTGTGTAATACGCATTTACCCGTGTGGAGAAGTTATCGGACCAGCTGCTTTCCAGTAGGCCCCCAAAGGAAAAATTGGTCTGGTCTAACAGGCTTTGGTTGCTTCGGCCGGCATTTACATCCGTCTCCAGATAGTCCAGATTATTGTTGATGTTGATAAAACTGATCCTTGCTTTATGATACCTATTGATATCATATAATAGTTTGCCGCTGAAATCATAGAAATAAAAGTTCTCTTCTCTGGTAATAGGGTCATCTGCACCGCCTCCGCCTTTAACTTTTGTGTCCTGAAAAGCACGTTCAAAGAACTGATTGTAAGTAGGCGTATTCAGGAAATCGGTTACGGAGCGTCTTGCCGAGAATTGCACAGCCAGTTGCTCGGAAAGAGGAACATGGCCATAGACATCTCCGCTGATAAGGTCGAAACCTGCCCCCCCATACATATCACTAGTTACCTCATCTTTGGTTTTCATACTAATGATACCACTTACCCCATCGCCGTATTGGGAACTGGTGCCGTTCTTAATGACGGTAACTTTATCAGTTAGATACGGGTTGAAAGCAGAGATAAGACCAAAGAAATGACCCGACTGATACATTTTAATATCGTCCCAGAGAATAAGGTTCTGGTCGTTGGTGCCGCCTCTTATATTAATATCGGAGACAGTCTCGTCAATACTTTTAATACCGGGCAGGGCCTGCACCGTTTGAAGGATATCGGGTTCTAATAACCCTGGCAGTATACCAAAATCTTCTATATTCAAGAGGATACTCCCATCGGTTTCGCGGCTTAATCCTGTGGTTAAGAACTGATATACAACAACCTCTTCTAATTCCTGGTAATTCAACGCAAGGAGAATTGGTTTGCATGGGGTACTGCCCGCCAGATCTTCAGCCTTTAAAAATCTGGTTTTGAATCCTAGAAAGCGAATACGCAGACTGGCATCCCTTGGAATATTGGTCAATGAGAATTTCCCATCGGGGTCTGTGATGATCGCTACATTACTACCCAATACCTCCACAGATGCGCCGGAGATGTTATTCTCTCCATAATTATTGAGTACAAAGCCACAAATATCAACAGTAACACTTTGTGTAATAGTATAGTACCGGTTTGAAAGTTTTTGTATGCGGAGCTGCGTTTCCTGACGAAGTGCTTCTAAGATCTCGGTAAGATCTGTTGCAGTAGACGGTTGAACCCGTATAAGTTCCAGATCCTCATCCACGTAGGAGAATTTGATATCAAATTGCTGCTCCAGATTTTGAATATAAGGGATAAGGGCTACTTTGTTATCCTCTTGAGCCCATCCCATAGAAAGGACCCAAAAAAGAATCAAAAAGCAAGTTGCGATTCTCTTAAGGCGCGTTTTCTGCATAGAAGAGCACTTTATTCTTCTCTAAGGAATAGCTTAGTTGAGAAGGAGTACTTATACTCTGTAACGCCAAATTTATGTTTGTGTTGCTAAAAGTACCGGTAAAAAGTTGGGTAAGATCTACGTTCTTAGTTTCAACGGTGACGTTGTATTGCCTTTGAAATTCACTTAAGACGTAGGTAAGGGGTATACTTTTAAAGCTACTTTCATTATTTACCCATGAAGGCTCTGAAGAGAGAGGAGCCTCTGTTGGTACTATACGGTCATTGACCACTAAAAAAGAAGTTCCTGAGGGTAGTTTTTGTTCTTTCCCCTGGAAGGTTACACTTACCAGCCCCTCATAACAGGTAACTTCAAAAAAGCCTTTTCTGCTTTCTACATTGAACTGGGTTCCCAAGACGCTGATAGTTCCAAGATCTGTTGTAACCGTAAATTTTTTCCCTTTCGCTACTTTAAAAAAAGCTTCTCCCTCAAGGGATAGATTTCGTTCAGAATCCCAATTTCTTTCACTATATGAAAGTTTAGACCCTGCATTGAGTAATACTTCTGAGGCATCTGGCAATACTATTTCTGTACGTTGGGCATATTCAGTTGAAAAGGTCTCATTAAGTGAGGCGATATAAAAATAAGTGGCAATAAATAAAACAGTTACTGCTGCGGCAATGCGCATTAGGTATTGTGAAGGTCTCATTTTTATGACCTTTGTTTCCTGGTTACGTTGACTAGCTTGGAAATCAGCAAGAGCCTTCTCCATATCAAATGAAGGGGCTTCCAGGGCATCGGAGGCGCGCACGATCTTTTGGTAGGAGGCGTACTCCTCAGATCGCTCAAACGCAGCCAGCTCTTCCTCGCTAAGTTCGTTATTGAGCCATTTGGCCAGGTAATTTTCTTGCATGATTTCTATTCTTTACTCCTTAATAACACCTTAATCACAAAATACCCTACCATTGGTCGATATTTTTTTATGAACCTTAATAAACACTGATGTTTAAGAAGGTATGCATATGAGATTAAATTCCATCAATTTGAGCTCTCAGGGTCTTCAGGGCCAAATGCATTCGTTTTTCAATGGCTTTGACACTAACCCCTTCCATTTCAGCGATCTCCGCGTATTTCTTGCCATCTATCCGGTTAAGAAGAAAAACGGTTCGTTGATTTTCTGGCAAACTATTCAGGGCCCTGTCTAATTTATCTTTGAACTCCTTTTCTTCCATCAGGAACTCCGGTGATTCCGGGGAGTTCTTCGGAGCTTTTTCCGCATATTTCAACCGGACCTTCTCTGCCTTAAGCACATTAAGGTACAAATTGTTAGCTACCTTGTAAACGAATGCTTTTGCCTTTTCCGGGGCAACTTTTGCACAGTTCTCCCAAAGTTTTACAAAGGCCTCTTGTACAGCATCATAAGCCTTTTCTTCATTACCATATTTATAATATATATAGTTAAAGATCGTTTTAGAATTGGATTTGAAGATAGCGTTGAAGACTTTTTCTTCACAAACATTATCCATAGTGTACCCCTCTTATGTGATAGATTAATCCCAAAGATATTTTAAAAAAAATAAAAAATGCAGGTAGGGTATTTTAAAATAGAGGTGTTATAAGGACATACGAACAACAAAAAATCCAAATCGTTATGAAAAATGTTTTTAAGTATTCAGTGTTTTGTTTGCTGTTTTTGGCAACACTGATGGTTACTTCTTGTCAGGATGAATTTGAGGAACTACCTCAACCAGATGAGCAGCAAACCATTATGGCCAGTTCTTCAACAGCCAAACTTATTGAAAGGACCTCTACTAATGATGGTTCTTTTGACAATATTGTAGATGGCGCCAGTTGTGTTGCGCTTAATTTTCCGTATACCGTTGAGGTGAATGGAATACAAATAACCATAGATTCTAGGGAAGATCTTCAACTAATTGAAGAGATCTTTGACGCCCTGGATGATGATATAGATCTTCTTGAGATCATTTTTCCCATCACTATTACCTTAGGTGATTTTACCGAAATTGTGATCAATAACAAAGAAGAATTACGTGCGCTGGCCGAAGAATGTTTGGAAGGCGGTGGTGATGATGATATTGAGTGTATCGATTTTGTGTATCCTATTACACTGTTTACGTTCGATATCAATGAACAACAAACAGGAAGTGTAGCCGTCAACAGTGATGAAGAATTAAGATTGTTCTTCAAAGGCCTGGATGACAATGATCTGATCAGTATTGATTTCCCCGTAACATTAGAATTATATGATGGAACCCTGGTAACCGTTAACAGTAATGCCGAATTAGCTACTGCTATAGAGAATGCTAAAGATGCTTGTGATGAGGATGATGACAATGATTACAATGATGACGATTTTACACTGGAAAGATTCAATAATCTAATTACAGAATGCCCTTGGTTAGTGCGTGAAGTTGAGCGCGATGCAGTTAGTCAGACAGATCAGTATTTTGAGTACCTGATGAACTTTACCGAAGATGGTGGGGTTACTGTAAAAGACAGACAAGGGAATGTGCTGAATGGTTTCTGGAACAGTAGAATTACAGACCGTGGTATCTTATTGAATCTTGAATTTGATGTTCTGGTAGATTTCAACCTGGCATGGTTCGTATATGAAATAGAACCAGGGAAGATTAAATTGTATGCTGAAGGTGGAAACAAGATCATCCTTAGAAATGCCTGTGATGTATACAATGAAGATCCTAACACTTTACGTGAGATCCTGAGGGAGTGTGCCTGGGTGATCAAAAAAGTGATAAATAATGGAGACGAAATAGACAGATTGTTAGGATATGAGTTTAAGTTCATGGCCGAGGGTGTAGTTACCCTAAGTAATGGAGTTAATACCTCTACCGGTTCCTGGGAGATCACTACTAATGCTCAGGGAAGACTTGTAATGGCCCTTACATTTGGAGAAAATCCGGATGATCCTAACAGATTAGATCCAAATCCGAATGAGGTGTATTTTGAATGGTTGCTAAGTGACCTGAGGAATGACCGATTAAAATTCAATATTGAAGGAACGGCTTATGAATTGATCCTTCAGAGAGCATGTGAAGATACTCCGAACACTCCTGACGGTGATGTCCTAGAAATACGGAACGTAATGATGGGCGGTGAATGGATCGTTGCTAAGTATATGAATGGTGAAGTAGATGAAACTCAGAATTACCTTCAATATACGTTTGCCTTCCAGATGGAGAATGTTATGGGGATCACTACGGGTCAGACCGGAACTACCCAGGCTGGTGTATGGCGCGTACTGCGCAACAGCGATGGAAAACTGAAAGTGTATCTGAATGCCGGCGTGAATGGTGAGCTGATAGAACTTACAGAAGATTGGGACTTCGTTTCTATGACCAGGAATGAAACAACCATGGAGTATGACAGAATAGAATTGAAAAATTACAACGATTCTAACGCAAGTTATGATGTGCTGGTTTTTGAAAAGCCATAAGCATACCTTTTTTGCCCCTATTCTTTAAAAAAGGGCCACTTCTCTCAGAAGTGGCCCTTTTTGTTGTCATATTTCTAGGCCTTAACTTCCATGATCTCATTCCAATTGTTAAATTTGCATTTCTCATAAATGTAAAGCAGCTATGTTCGATAATTTAAGCGAAAAACTGGATAAAGCCTTACATGTCCTAAAAGGACATGGACAGATCACAGAGATCAATGTGGCTGAGACCACCAAGGAAGTGAGAAGGGCATTATTAGATGCCGATGTAAACTTTAAGATCGCCAAAGAGTTTACGAACCGGGTCAAGGAAAAAGCACTGGGACAAAACGTATTGACCACCTTACAGCCCGGTCAATTAATGGTCAAGATCGTAAAAGATGAACTTACCCAACTTATGGGTGGGGATGCAGAAGGCATAGATCTTTCGGGAAATCCCTCCGTTATATTGATGGCCGGTTTACAGGGCTCGGGTAAAACTACCTTTTCGGGAAAACTGGCCCACTTCTTAAAGACCAAGAAAACAAAGAATCCCCTTTTGGTGGCATGTGATGTGTATCGCCCTGCCGCTATAGATCAGTTGCATGTTGTTGGGGACCAAATAGATGTTCCTGTCTTCTCAGACAAAGAAAATAATGACCCGGTGGCACTTGCAAAAGCCGGAATAGCCCATGCAAAGGCCAACGGACATAATGTGGTCATCATAGATACGGCCGGTAGGTTGGCAGTTGATGAGCGCATGATGACAGAGATATCGAATATCAGAAACGCTATCAACCCTCAGGAGATCCTTTTTGTGGTAGATGCCATGACGGGGCAGGATGCAGTTAATACAGCTAAAGCCTTTAATGATGTTTTGAATTTCGATGGGGTGATCCTTACAAAGTTAGATGGGGATACAAGAGGTGGAGCTGCCATATCCATCAAATCCGTTGTCGAAAAACCAATAAAATTCATTGGTACAGGGGAAAAGATGGATGCCCTGGATGTTTTTTATCCGGATAGGATGGCAGACAGGATACTTGGGATGGGAGATGTGATCTCACTTGTGGAAAGAGCCCAGGAACAGTTCGATGAGGATGAGGCTCGCAAGATCCAGAAAAAAATTGCAAAAAACACCTTCGGTTTTGATGATTTCCTGAAACAGATACAGCAGATCAAGAAAATGGGGAGTATGAAAGACCTTATGGGGATGATCCCCGGGGCAGGAAAGGCTCTTAAAGGAATGGACATAGATGATGATGCCTTTAAGCATGTGGAGGCTATTATACACTCAATGACCCCTGAAGAACGTTCCAATCCCTCCAAACTGGATGCCAGCAGGAAAAAGCGCATTGCAAAAGGAAGTGGGCGAACCATTCAGGAAGTAAACCAGCTCCTCAAACAATTCAATCAGATGGGAAAAATGATGAAGATGATGCAAGGCGGAGGCGGCAAAAAGATGATGCAAATGATGAGTGGCCTGCGCGGGTAGGATTCGTCATATTTAGGACATAAGAATTCTTTGCACAACTAGTGTTTAAAGGGTATTTAAATAAATACATGGGTATGACCATTTTAGACGGGAAGAAGATCTCTAATCAGATTAAAGATGAAATTGCCACCGAAGTGGCCCTCATGAAAGAAAGGGGAGAAAAAGTACCGCACCTGGCTGCGGTCCTGGTTGGAACAGACGGTGCCAGCCTAACCTATGTGGGAAGCAAAGTACGTTCTTGTAAAAGAATTGGTTTTGAATCTACTTTACATCATTTACCTGCAGAAACCACAGAGGAAGAATTACTTCAATTAGTACATCAGCTAAATGAAGATCCCAATATAGACGGCTATATTGTACAATTGCCCTTACCAAAACATATAGACGAACAAGAGATTTTAATGGCAGTACATCCGGACAAGGATGTAGATGGATTTCATCCTACCAATTTTGGAAAGATGGCGCTAGATATGGAGACCTTTATCTCTGCCACCCCCTACGGAATTATGGAGCTCTTGCGCAGATATAAGGTAGATACAGAAGGTAAGCATGCGGTTGTCATTGGAAGGAGCCATATCGTTGGAAGGCCCATCAGTATTCTAATGAGCCAAAAAGGGAAAGCGGCAAATGCCACAGTGACCCTTGCTCATAGCAGAACAAAAAATATTAAGGAACTTACATTACAGGCAGACATTATTGTCTCTGCCCTGGGTGTGCCACATTTTCTAAAAGCAGATATGGTAAAACCGGGAGCGGTTATCATCGATGTTGGTATCACCAGGGTTGAAGATTCAAGCAAAGAAAAGGGATATTACATTACAGGCGACGTAGATTTTGAGGCGGTATCAAAGAAAGCTTCTTATATAACCCCTGTTCCTGGCGGTGTTGGCCCTATGACCATTGCCATGCTCCTAAAAAATACACTGTTGGCCAGGGAACGCCACCGAAAGAATGCGTAATTTACAAAGGCCCGTTTTTTGCTTCACATTTTAGTGCAAATTGTGTAACAAAAAAGGACAATGACGGTCTAACGTACACGGATAATTAAACATAACTAAACAGATGAAAAAAGTAACAAAACATGTCCTTTTTTTCTCTTTGCTGGCAATTATAGCTTGTAAACAGGAAGATAAGGAAGAGAAGCCCCTTGCTTCAGGAATTTTAGCCGAGTATATGGATACTACGGTAGAACCTGGAGATAATTTTACACAGTACGTAAATGGAACCTGGGTAAAGAATACCCCAATTCCTGATGATAAAGCATCCTATGGCGTTGGCTATATTGTATACGAGGAATCTGAGGAAAATGTAAGGAAGATCATCGAGGAGTCTGCTTCCGGCGATTTTGCACAGGGATCTGACGAGCAAAAAGTAGGGGACATGTTTCAGTCCTATATGGATCTCGAAAAACGAAATGCAGTGGGTGTAGCTCCTTTAAAAGCGGAGTTCGATAAAATAGAAGCCATTGCCTCTTATGACGACCTGGCCACTTATTTTGCCTACGCAAATAAATATAACATAAATGTCCCCCTAGGACTTTTTGTCTATCAGGATTTTAAAGATCCTACGATCTATACTATCTACACCTGGCAATCTGGTTTAGGACTTCCAGACAGGGAGTATTATCTAAAGGAAGATGACAGATCTAAAGAGATCCGTGCCAGGTATGTGGAGCATATGGCAAAAATGTTCGATATGGCCGGTGTTGCCAATGCAGAGGCTTCTGCTTCCTCGGTGATGGGATTGGAGACCAAATTGGCTGAAAAACAAATGGAAAAAGAGAAGACAAGAGATCTTGTGTCTTTGTATAATATGTTTCCTGTAGATACGCTAAGTAATATAATGCCTTCTTTCAACTGGACAGCCTTCTTAGGGGAAGCCGGAATGGAAAAACAGGAAAAATTAGGTGTGTTAATGCTCGATTATACCAAGGCCCTGGATAAGATCATTACCGGGACAGACCTCAATACCTGGAAAACCTATTTGAAATGGGGTGTTATTGATGCAAATGCCTCAAGGCTCAATGAAGCTTTGGATCAGCAGAATTGGGAATTTTATAGCAAAGAATTAAGAGGGACTAAAGAACAAAGACCTTTATGGAGACGAGGTGTTTCTGTAGTGAATGGTACCATGGGTGAAGTAGTGGGAAAAGTCTATGTTAAAAAACACTTTCCTCCACAGGCCAAGGAACGCATGGAAACCTTGGTGGATAATTTGTTAAAGGCGTATGAAGCAAGTATTAAAGAGCTCGATTGGATGAGTGAAGACACCAAAAAAGAAGCCCTGGATAAGTTGAGTAAGTTTACGCCAAAGATCGGCTATCCCGATAAATGGAAGTCATATGATTTTGAGATCAAAGCAGATGATCTCTTTGGCAATACCATGAGATCCAGGTTGTATGAATACAACAGGGAGCTGGCAAAATTAGGCCAGCCTATTGACAAAGATGAATGGGGAATGACCCCACAAACGGTGAACGCCTACTATAACCCAACCTTAAATGAGATCGTTTTTCCGGCAGCAATCCTACAACCACCTTTCTTTGACCTGAATGCTGATGATGCCGTAAATTATGGCGCCATTGGAGCAGTTATAGGCCATGAAATTGGTCATGGTTTTGACGATACAGGCAGCACATTCGACGGAGACGGTGCTATGCGTAACTGGTGGACAGAAACGGATAAGGAAGAATTCAAAAAACGTACAAATGCATTGGTAGAACAGTACAATTCCTATGAGGTATTGCCAGATCTTACTGTCAATGGTGAATTTACATTGGGAGAGAATATTGGCGACCTGGGAGGTCTTAGTATTGCCCTGAAGGCTTACAAAATGTCTTTGGAAGATGTTGAAGGGCCGGTTATGGATGGTTTTACCGGTGAACAACGTGTTTTTATAGGGTATGCCCAGGCATGGCGTTCCAAAGCCAGAGATGAAGCATTACGGGTTCAGATCAATACAGATCCGCATTCCCCGGCAAAATTCAGGGTAAATGGTATTGTGCGCAACGTACCTGAGTTTTATACCGCATTTAATGTACAGGAAAGCGATAGCCTGTATCTGGCCCCTGAAAAAAGGGTAAAGATCTGGTAATAGGGTAATGGTCTAAAGATTAAAATGAATAAGAACCCTCCTTTTGGAGGGTTTTTTAGTTGGGGAGTGAATAATCCTCGGTTACACCCTGTATAGAATCGTTAGGGGTAAGTGTATCAAGATCTTCCGTGCCTTCGTCGTTTGTACAGCTCCAGGTACAAATAATGGAAAGGATCACCAGTAAAAAATAAATAATAAAAGGACGTTTCATAGCTCAATAATTTAGTAGGCATGATTACCGAGATTGTGATTAATTATAACGTTTAAAAAACCCCTTTGGTATTGGAAGCCTACGTCAAAATATGTACCTTTTGTCGAAAATATTTCGACCAAATGAATGCAAAAAACCTTTTATGGCTCCTGTTATGTATGTCGATTATGGCATGTAAGCAGGAGAAATCTTCGATAAAGACGGCTGATATTGAGATTTCTTTCCCTAGTTCCTTAAGTGAGGAACCTAAGGATGGCAGGCTGTTATTGATGTTCGCAAAAACGAACGAACAAGAACCCAGGTTTCAGATCAATGATGGCCTTACCACCCAACTCATCTTTGGAATGAATGTGGACGGAATGGAAGCAGGGGAATCATTAGGATTTAATAAAGAAGCCTTTGGGTATCCCTATCCTTCCCTTAGTGAAGTACCACCTGGGGAGTATTGGGTACAGGCCCTGCTCCATGTTTATGAGACCTTCAACCTTTCTACGGGACAAACGGTAAAGCTTCCTATGGACAATGGGGAAGGACAACAATGGAACAGATCGCCCGGAAATTTGTACAGCACACCTTTTAAAATCACCGTCTCTGAAAGTGGTCTTGAACCACTAGACATAGTCATGGATCAGAAAATACCTCCTATTGAAGAGGCAGAAGACACTGAGTGGATCAAACATATTAAAATAAGATCGGAAAAACTCTCAGCATTTTGGGGTCGGGATATGTATCTCGGAGCCCATGTACTGCTCCCTAAAGGATTTAATGAGCATCCTGAGGCCAGATACCCATTAATGATCTTTCACGGACATTTTCCGAATGATTTTGGTGGTTTTAGAACACAACCTCCGGATCCTAATCTGAAACCCGATTATTCGGCAAGATTCAATGTGGAGGGTTATAATATTATACAACAACAAGAGGCATACGACTTTTATAAACGATGGAATGAACCCGATTTTCCTCGTTTTATAATAATAGAGATACAGCACCCTACACCTTATTATGACGATTCATATGCGGTAAATTCGGCTTCTCAGGGCCCCTATGGCGATGCAATTACCTATGAGCTAATTCCGCACATTGAAAAAGAATTTCGTGGTTTAGGTGAAGGATGGGCACGTTTTCTATATGGAGGCTCTACCGGAGGATGGGAAGCCCTGGCAGTACAGGTGATGTATCCTGAGGAATACAATGGTTGCTTTGCAGCCTGTCCGGACCCGATCGATTTTAGGGCGTATTGCTTAACCAATATTTATGAAGATGAGAATGCGTATTACTACAAAAGCGATTTTAAACAATTGGAGGTCCCTGCACACCGCGACTATCTTGGTCAGATACAAGGCACCGTAAAAGGGAATAACCATCTGGAACTGGTATTGGGTGATAAGTCGCGCTCCGGACAGCAATGGGACATTTGGGAAGCTACGTATTCGCCACAGGGAACAGATGGATATCCGCAGCGAATCTGGGATAAAATGACGGGAGAGATAGACCCTACTGTGGCGGAGTATTGGAAAGAGAACTTTGATCTGCGCTATATTCTGGAACGCGATTGGGATAAAGTAGGAGATAAACTAAAAGGCAAGATCCATATTTATTGTGGTGACATGGATAATTATTACCTGAACAACGCCGTATATCTGATGGAAGATTTTCTCGAAAACACATCAGACCCCTATTATGACGGAGAAGTAACTTATGGTGACCGGGCAGAGCATTGCTGGAACGGGGATCCGGATCAACCGAATGCGATCAGCCGACTTCGCTATAACAGCATGTATGTTCCTAAGATAATGGAGCGTATTGCTAAAAGCGCACCCAGTGGGGCCGACCTTAGCAGTTGGAGGTATCGATAAAGAATAAAAGTATGGTTAGATTTAGAAGATATGAAATATAGAAAATTTGGACGGACAAATTGGGATGTAAGTGAAATAGGGTATGGCATGTGGGGTATGGGTGGATGGAAAGAGTCCGATGATTTGCTGTCTGCTCGTTCTCTGGACCTTGCCGTAGAACATGGTGTTTCTTTTTTTGATACGGCCTGGGGATATGGTGAAGGGCATAGTGAACGTTTACTGGGGGCACTCATAAAAAGACACCCTCAAAGGAAATTGTACGCCGCCAGTAAGATTCCTCCTAAGAATTTTAAATGGCCGGCTAAGCCCCATTATCTTTTGGAAGATTCCTATCCTTCAGCTCATATTCTGGAATATACCCACAAAACGTTAAAGAACCTGGATGTAGAGCAGATAGATCTGATGCAATTCCATACCTGGGATGATACCTGGACAGAACAAGAAGAATGGAAACGAACCATTGAAGATCTTAAAACCTCAGGAAAGATTGCTGCCATGGGGATCAGTGTGAATCGCTGGGAACCGGAAAATGGGATAGGAGCCCTTAAAACGGGATTAATAGATACTGTGCAGGTCATTTACAATATTTTTGATCAGGCACCCGAAGATGTCTTATTTCCGCTGTGCGAGGAGATGAATATTGGGGTCATCGCCAGGGTCCCCTTTGATGAGGGAACCCTTACCGGGAACATAACAAAAGAGACTATTTTCCCAAAAGGGGATTGGAGAGGGACCTATTTTGTTCCGGAAAACCTGATCCCCAGTGCTGAAAGGGCAGATCTTCTAAGACCTTTGGTACCTGATGGAATGACCATGGCCGAAATGGCCCTGCGTTTTATCCTTATGAATACAACCATAAATACTGTCATCCCCGGCATGCGTAAACAGCGAAATGTACTTGCTAATGTTGACACAAGTGATGGTGAAGGACTTCATCCTTCCCTTTTTGAAGAACTTAGAAAACATCGTTGGGATAGGAAACCCACTAAATGGTCACAATAATTTGATGGTATGGAACGTAAAAAGTTTATAGCACAGATTTTTATTGCTATGCTTTTGTATATAATTATTTCCCTCATCCTGGAGCGGGATATTTCTGCTGAGATCCTGTTAAAAGAATCCAGGGATGGACTCATTTTTGGAATCGTTTATGGAGTGTTCATTTGGATATGGGATCGACGAAAAAAAAATAATGATTGATAGAATTATTTGGCAAACAACTGTCCCATATCTTTGAATGCCTTAAATTCAAGGGCATTGCCCGCTGGGTCCAGAAAGAACATAGTGGCCTGTTCTCCTACCTGTCCTTCAAACCTAACATAGGGTTCAATAATAAAGGATACGCCTTTTTCCTTAAGTTCCTTGGAAAAACCTTGAAAAGTATCCCAGGGCAATACCACTCCGTAATGTGGCACAGGAACATTCTTACCATCAACAGGATTGGTATGCAGATCTTCTTCCGCTTTTGGTTTGTAGTGAATTACCAATTGATGCCCAAAGAGATTGAAATCTACCCAGTGATCACTACTCCTGCCTTCTGAGCAATTAAGGACCTCTCTGTAGAAGGTCCTGCATTCGTCTAGATTGTGTACGGGGATAGCAATATGAAAAGGTGTAATTGAAGCCATAGAAATTTTATTTAATTAAGTAATTATGATTAAAAGTGATGTTGAATTATGATGGCGTAATAATACGTCCTATTGCAACTAAAAGTACATCTTTTCTATGATTTCAAATAATCTATGATCTGTTCGTTTACCTGTTCCTGGTGCATGGAATGGCCCAACCCCTTAGTTTTAATAAGCCTGCTGTTGTTCCACTGCTTATGCACTTTTTTGGAAGCCCAAAAAGGTGCTATCAGATCTAATTCATCATGTATCAATAATCCGGGGATGGTGATACTTTTGGCATATTCTGCGGTTGAAAAGTCATCAATGCCAAATCCAAAATGTTTCTTGTAATACGTATCCAGGGCATTGAGTACCCTGTCATTAAACCCTAAAAGATCCTGGTACCTCTTCATTACATCACTAAACTCTGCCGGTGCTCCAATGCTAACCACCTTCTTTAATGAATTTTCGGGAAACCGGTATTGATGATAAAGGGCAGTCATCCCGCCCACAGAATGCCCAATGATATAGTCGGGATTATAGCGAGACACTATTGTCTGTGTGCATTCTGTATAACGAATTACATTGAATAAACTTCCCGAGGAATTTCCATGGGCCGGAGCGTCAAAAGCAATGACCTGGAACCCAGCACGTCTTAAATGACCAATAAGGTTGCGCCATCTAAAGGAATTACTTTCCCATCCATGGAGCAGTAACACGGTTTCTTTTGCTCCATCCCAATGGTAGGTTTGCACATTCATATCACCAACCGCCACTTTTTCCTTTTTGGAATCTTCCAAAAATTGAGCTTGCATAGGGAGAATTCTTCCTTTTCGTGGGGTACAAAAAAGCGTATATGCCTTATGAGCCACAACTTCTTTGGAAAAGAGGGATAAGATATTAAAATAGGATCCAAAAGCGAGTGGTAGTATTGAATTGTAAAGATTTTTCACTTAGACCAGGTCTTTTATTTAGGATGATTTGGGAATATAAATGCTAGAATTAATTCCATCCAATCATCATATACTTAATGTCGGCTTTGTCCGGGATCTGCACAACATCAATATCCGAGTTGTTAAAGCGCAGTTCAGCCGGTAACTCCTCTTTGCTAATAGTGAAATACAAGTCGCTATCTTTTAGCAAGATCACCACATTGTTCAAAGAGGTAATGACCTTTTTTATCACAAGCTTGTCTTTAATGTCCTTAAAGGTACTCAGTATGGTAACCCCTTCAATTGTGCTATACCTTGGATCATAGATACGAACGTTCTCTATGATAGGTACACTGTCATTGGTTGGTGAAATACTGAGTAAGTGGGCACCACCTTTTTCAAAGATCTCAATTTTTTCGGATGCTGCTTCTTCTTTTAGATTGGTCCCGGATCTAACAATGGAATCGTTCGCAAAAATACTATCTAATTGATCAATACGCGTTGTTTTAGACAAGGGACCTAATTGATCTTTGGTTATTTGAAAGCTGGAATCTTCTGTTTTATTACAAGAAGAAAATAGGAGTATAAACAGGCAAATGCCCAAAATTGTTTTCATACGGTATGAAGATTTTAAATAATGTGAAATGTTTTTAAAGTTTAGACATCGGCCTCTATTTCATAGCCTTTCTCAGAATTCCCATAACGCCTCGTATAAAGGTTGCACTTGTTAGGACTTTCACAACAGGATTTTGTCGGGTACTCCTTCTTTGGGTTGTTGAACGAGATCTTGACTCTGGTTTAGCCTCTTCTTTCTTAGCTTCTGTTTCTGCTTTTTCAATTTTCTTATTCAGCATTTCGTAGGCGCTTTCCCTATCTAGCGCTTCACTGTATTCCTGAACCAGTTTAGAATTCTTGATCACCTCCTTAAGTTCACTGTTAGAAAGGATGTCCATTCTGCTCATAGGAGCTCGTAGCATGGTAGCTGCAAGCGGAGTTGGCCTTCCTTTTTCGTCCAGGGCGCTGATCAGGGCTTCACCTATCCCAAGCGAAGTAAGCACTTCCTTGGTATCATAATAGTCTGACAGAGGATAGTTTTCAGCGGTTAGCTTAATGGCTTTCCGGTCTTTTGCAGTAAACGCCCGTAAGGCATGCTGCACTTTTAATCCTAATTGGGCCAGCACTGCATCTGGCACATCGGTAGGATTTTGAGTGACAAAATATAGCCCGATTCCCTTAGAACGGATCAGTTTTACAATACTTTCTATTTGATCTAAAAGGGCTCTGGATGCCTCCTTGAAAATTAAATGCGCCTCGTCTATAAATAGGATAAGTTCCGGGCGATCACTATCGCCTTGTTCGGGAAAGGTAGCGTAGACTTCTGCCAGTAGACTAAGCATAAATGTTGAAAAGAGTTTGGGGCGGTCCTGAATATCCGTAAGTCTTAAGATGCTGATGATTCCACGGCCATCCTCGTCTATCCTGGTAAGGTCGTTTACATCGAATGACTTTTCTCCAAAGAACAAGTCGGCGCCCTGCTGCTCCAACTCTATGACTTTCCTGAGAATTGAGCCCGTTGAACTGGTGGCAATTCTCCCGTAACTGTCTT
>JAHEHU010000042.1 GCA_024639765.1 Eudoraea sp. | reverse complement strand
AACTGCTCGAGAAGCAGAAAAAAGGAAAAAAGAGAATGCGTCAGGTGGGCAATGTGGAGATCCCTCAACAAGCTTTTATGGCCGTTCTGAAGTTGAATGATTAAGTCTCTTTCTTATCCTTTGTAGGAGTGGCTTCCACGGCATCGAACATTTTGCCAAGATATGCCAGTTTAAATCCTTCTGTGATATTCTTAAACTCTTTAGAAAATGAGCTTATGATCGATAATTCTCCGTCCGGACCTTTCAAAAAGATGGGGATAATATGGTCATCTGCTTTGGTAATTTCAATAAGGCCCTCATAATGTTTCTGATCCTTAAGCCCTATTTCATGGATGGCAGGATACTTTCTTACGGCCTCGGTTAACTTAATAAAGTCGTCCGTATGTGAAAAAAGGCCTTCCTTTGGGTTATTCTCCGGATCTGTCATCTCATCCGCATTTACCAGCCTAAAAGATCCGTTCTCGCCAAACTGCTTCCTAAACTTATTAATAGCGTATTTGTTGATCTCTGAATTGCCTGTAAGAGCCATCAAATAACCAATATCATTTAATTCTATATTATCTGTTAGGGTATCTGAATAAATATTTGCAGCAATGGCCTCTAGACCCATGTTCTTGCACTTTTGAATGTTTGTCTCGTTGTTGTCAATGACCACTACATGTCTGTTGTTGGTTTTCAGGTAATTGGCCATTAGGCGAGATGCCTTGGATGCGCCAATGATAAGAATGCCTTCCGAACGTTCCAGAAAAACCCCCACCCATTTGGCAAAGAACCTGGCTGTAGTAGCATTTAATAACACCGTTCCCAGTACGATCATAAAGACCAGTGGGGTAATATATTCTGCCCCTACTTCTCCTTTTGCCATAAGCTTGGAGCCAAAAAGGGAGGCAATACCGGCCGCAACAATACCGCGAGGCCCTACCCAGCCAATAAATATTTTCTCATTCAATTTTAATCCGGAACCCCGGGTACTGAGAAAAACACCCATGGGCCTTATCACAAAAACTATGACCAAAAACAGGATGGCCGTGTTCCAATTATAGATAAGCTCCATATCGCTGATGTTGATGTTGGCAGCGAGCAGAATAAAAAGAATGGAGATAAGGAGAACACTCAGTGATTCCTTGAAATAGAGTAGTTCCTTAAGGTTGGGGAGATTCATGTTCCCCATAACCATCCCCATGACCACCACAGCAAGAAGTCCGGATTCGTGCGCAAAAATATCCGATTCCACAAAGACCAGGAGTACCACAGATAAAGAGACCACATTAAGCAGATAATGAGGAATAAAATTCTTCTTGATGGCAAAGGCCAGGGCGTGTGCAAAAGTGAACCCAAAAGTGCTTCCAAATAACAATATCTTTCCAAATTCTATCAGAGCGGTCTTGGTATATGCTTGTCCTTCCCCTACGCTGATAAATTCAAACACCAATACAGCCGCCAGAGCTCCAATGGGGTCTATTAGGATGCCTTCCCATTTTAAAACAGCGGAAACATCTTTCTTTAGCGGAATGTTTCTAAGAATGGGCGTAATTACCGTTGGGCCCGTCACAATGATCAAGGCAGAGAACAGAAAAGAGATCTGCCAACTGAGGTTAAAAATAAAATGTGCTGCTATACCCGCCCCAATAAAAGTGACCATTGTTCCCACCGTGATCAACTTTGTAATCACAGGCCCCACATTGGAAATTTCCGATCTTTTTAGGGTAAGACCTCCTTCAAAAAGAATGATACTTATCGCCAGCGAAACAAAATAGTACAATCCGTCTCCCGGGAATAAACCAACCTCGCCGTTCCATATAGGTTGAATGAGTTTTTCCCCATTCTCCGTATATAGAGTGGATATGGGTCCTACTAATAATCCGATAAGGATCAGAGGTAAGATAGCGGGCAGTTTAAGGCGCCAGGCTACCCACTGTGCTATGATCCCAAGAATAATTATGCCTGCTAACTCTACCATATCCAATGCTTTGTAACTGCTGAGATACCTTTCAAGGATATTCTACACCTACTTCTTATCGCAAATAAAAACAATATTGAACAAACGCCGGAACAATTAAGGTGATAATTCCATATTGTTCTAGATGAAGCCAAGTGGCTTTTCATTCTCTCAATTAATGGTATATTACGCCAATGGAGCCCTCCGCTACAATAATCAGGCCCTTTAAGACCATCTTATTCGGTTTTGCATTTTCACCTTCTCTGGAGGTTAATATCCTGGAAATAACCAGGGTAGCCTATTACTTCAAAACTAAGCTTATTTTATTGCATGTTGGGAGTAAAACACCCGAAAAGAGTACCACCATAGAGACCTTGCTCAAAAGCATTGAATATCCTGAAAACACACCGGAGGTACATTGGATGGAAGGCAAGCCGGTACCTACTATCCTGAAAGCCTGCAAGAAATTTGGTGTAGATTTGCTAGTCCTCGGTGCGCTTCAGCATGAGAACATGTATCAATTTTACATGGGTACCATAGCAAGGGACCTCACGAGAAAGGTAGGCTGTTCTGTCTTATTATTGATAAAACCTTCGGCTGTTAGGGTGGCCTCCCAGCACGTAGTAGTGAACGGTTTTGACGATCCAAATACTCCTCTTGCCGTTTTAAAGGCCTTTGAGGTGTCTAAGGCACTTGGGGTACAACAGATTACAATCGTTGAAGAGATTACTCAAAAGGAAGTGCATGTGACGGTGGAAGATGACCGTTCTTTAAAGCGTGCCTCTTTGAGAAAAGAACGGTTGAAACGACAAGAAGAATCTCGAGTGCGCAACCTGGTTGATAGCCTTCCAAAAACATTAACAAATTCTATTGAAGTAAAGATCCAAAGCATTTTTGGAAGAAGGGGATACTCCATTGGGCACTACGCCGAAGTGGTAAGGGCAGATTTACTCGTTATGAATGCCCCGGAAAAATTAGGGATTCTAGATCGTATTTTTCCCCACGATATTGAATACATCCTATCGGACCTTCCCACAGATGTGCTAATTGTAAGAAATAGCCAGTGATAGCCAAAAAAAGCAATGCAACCATCTTTATGAAAGAGCTTCCCAAAAATGTCTTTGCGGGCTTTGTGGTGTCTTTAATTGCCCTTCCACTGGGATTAGGCCTGGCACTGGCAAGTGAGGCTCCCCCAATTTCCGGTATCATCCCGGCTGTGGTTGGCGGGGTGGTTGTTGCTATACTTGGTGGCTCCTCTGTTACCATAACAGGCCCCGGTAACGGACTAGTGATTGTACTTTTAGGAGCCATTAGTACCCTGGGGGGTGGCGATCTTTATCAGGGATATCTTTTTACCCTGGCTGCGGTAGTATTCTCCGGAATTTTATTGATGCTATTGGGCTTTCTCAGAATGGGGCGCCTGTCCGATTTTTTTCCTGCCTCTGCTATTCAGGGGATGTTGGCGGCCATTGGGATAGGGATCCTTGCCAAGCAATTTCATATAATGATCGGCCATCAAAATGAAGCAGGGAACATACTAAGCCTCTTATTGCAAATCCCCGCCGGACTTTATGCCTTGTGGGAAACAGATAGTCTAAGCGTAGTGTCTGCGGCCATCATAGGTTTTCTAAGTTTGCTGATCATGGCTTTTTATGCTAAAATCAGAAATAGAATTGTGCAATTGATCCCCGCCCCTATGTGGATCCTTATCTTATCTGTTGGATTTAATTACCTCTGTACCTGGACCGGAATTTCATATCCCATAGATGATAAATTTTTGATCCCCATCCCGGATAATGTTATTTCCTCTCTGGTATTTCCAGATTTTGGAAAGGTTCTGGAAGTGCAATTCATGCTTGCCGTTTTTGCCATCACACTTATAGCCAGCATTGAATCCTTGTTAAGTATTAAAGCGGTAGATAAATTAGATCCCGGCAACAGGCATTCCAATGTTAATAAGGATCTTAAGGCCCTTGGCCTGGCCACAACCATCAGCGGTTTTCTTGGGGGTCTCAATGTGGTTACAGTAATTGCCAGAAGTTCAGTTAACGTAAATTCAGGAGCCACCAACCGATCATCTAATTTCTTCCATGCCGTTTTCCTGGTGGCCTTTGTTTTGATATTTCAGGAGCAACTCAGGAAGATCCCGCTTTCAGCCCTTGCTGCTATTCTTGTCTATACCGGCTATAAACTGGCCACACCTTCAGCGATCAAAAGAATAGCCAGCATTGGAAGGGAGCAGATCATTATTTTTCTTGCCACTGTGCTGGCTACGCTTACCACAAACCTGATTACCGGCATTGCCGTAGGAATTCTTGTTACGTTCATAATTCACGTCCTTATCAATAAAAGTGTATTGCTTTTCATAACACATCTTTTTAAGCCCAATATTCTAATGTACAGGGAAGCAGATGGAGGTAATTATTTTGTGAGCATTAAGCACTTCTGTAGCTTTTTGAATTACTATAAATTAAAAAATAAATTAGACGTCATTTCAGAAAATGAGGAAGTAGTGCTCGATTTTTCCATGTGCAGTTTTGTGGATCATACGGTATTGGAGGGCTTAGAAAATTACCGTGAAATCTTTGATAAAAAAGGTGGCCATATTGAACTTATTGGGTTAGATAAACACGAAACAAATTCGGTTCATCCCTTTGCCATTCGTAAAATAATTCCGCTGAGGGCCCTGAAACCTATTGAACGTTATTTTACAAGAAGACAGGAGGATCTTAAGGAGGCCGCAAAAGAATTTAAATGGAAATATCTCCCGCAAAAAGAGAAGGATACTCACTTTTTGAGAAACTTCGTTTTCTTTAATTCTCGTGATATCAGTTACAGCTACAATCAGATCAGGGATGAGAAAAACAAAATCAGTGTGTTCGATGTAGAATTTACAGAAGGGGCCTTTATTGCCAAGGAGGTCATAAAAGCAACGGTGATGTATATTCCCTTATCCTTCAACATCCCCGTCTTTACGCTAGATAAAGAAGGGTTACTTGGCCTCCTGTACAATCTCTCCGGGTTTGATGACATTGATATCCCCAATCATCCCGACTTTAACAAGCGTTTTCGTTTAAGCGGCGAAGATCAGCCTGCTATTTCCGGCCTGTTTTCGGACGAACTAGTGCTTTTTCTGGAAAGTAATCCATATTATCATGTGGAATCTAATGGCAGTGCTTTGCTCATCCTTAAGAAAGAACGCCTGCTCAGTGTCAAAGAAATTAAGGGAATGATCTACTTTGGCAAACAGCTTCAAAAATTACTGCAACCAGGGTAAAATACTCAAGGATTTGTTAAAATACAGGGCATTAATGAGTTATCGCCGGGTCTTTTATTATTTTGCGCGCTGTTTATCATCTTCATGAAATTATATCCAATAGAATCCGGGAATTTTAAATTAGATGGAGGAGCTATGTTCGGGGTAGTACCAAAATCACTTTGGAACCGAACCAACCCTGCAGATGCGAACAACATGATTGACATTGCAGCAAGATGTCTCCTTATTGAAGATGGCAACCGCCTCACCCTGATCGATACCGGAATGGGGAACAAACAATCCGATAAATTTTTTAGCTATTACTACCGTTGGGGAAACTATAACCTGGATGATTCCCTGAAAAAAGCAGGCTTTCATAGGGATGATATCACAGATGTTTTTATGACGCACTTACATTTTGACCATTGTGGAGGTAGTGTTCAATGGAATAAGTCGCATACAGGGTACGAACCTGCCTTCAAGAACGCTGTTTTTTGGACCAATGAGCCACATTGGAAATGGGCCACCAATCCCAACGCAAGGGAAAAAGCATCTTTCTTAAAAGAAAACCTTTTACCCATGGAAGAAAGTGGTCAGTTAAAGTTTGTAGCGCGTCCTGAATTCCCCATTACGCAAAGCGTTGAACTTGGATTTAACATTTTGTTTGTTGATGGTCATACAGACAAACAAATGATCCCTCATATTTCATATCAGGGAAAAACAGTCGTTTTTATGGCCGATCTGCTCCCCACCGTTGGTCATATTCCTTTGCCCTATGTTATGGGATATGATACGCGGCCATTGCTAACGTTGCCCGAAAAAGATACCTTTCTGAAAAATGCTGTTGATAATAACTACTATCTGTTCCTGGAGCACGATGCGCATAATGAGATCTGTACTTTGCAGCAAACTGAAAAAGGTATTCGTCTACATAAAACCCACACCTTTGATGAGCTCTTTTCGTAACCTTTTATGCTTTGTGATAGCAGCAAATATGCTTGCTATTTTGCCTTTGTACGCGTTTCAAAGCACCGACCTTTTGCCGGAACATAGCTTTACGGATGGAATAGAAGGACCGGCTGTTAATAAGGCAGGAGAACTATTTGCCGTAAATTTCAAAGAACAGGGTACCATAGGCAAAATAGATGTAAACGGAAACGGCTCTGTATTCTTAACCCTGCCAGAAGGCAGTATAGGAAATGGCATACGCTTTGATAAAGATCAAAACATGTTTGTTGCAGATTATGCCGGCCATAAGGTATATAGAATAAAAAATGGGTCAGAGACCGCGGAGGTTTGGGCAGAAAATTCAGCAATGAATCAGCCCAACGACCTTGCCATAAGCGATGCCGGCTTTATTTACCTAAGCGATCCAAATTGGTCCGAGAACACAGGAAATATTTGGATGGTTACTCCTTCCGGAGAAGTTCGTTTGTTGGAAGCAGATATGGGCACCACAAACGGCATAGAAGTAAGTCCGGATGGTGCGTTGTTGTACGTCAATGAATCAGTTCAGAGGAAGGTATGGAAATACAATATTCTAAAAGATGGTACGCTTTCCAATAAAAGCCTTTTTTACTCTTTCGAAGATTTTGGAATGGATGGGATGCGATGCGATATAAAAGGAAACCTTTATATAACCCGTTATGATAAAGGCACCGTAGCCATGCTCTCGCCAAAGGGAATCCTTATTAAAGAGATCTCCTTACAAGGAAAAAAGCCTTCCAACATCGCGTTTGGGGGAAAAGATGGCCGGGACGGATATGTTACCATGGCGGATAGGGGTTCTGTAGAAGTTATACGGGTAGCCCATCCTGGAAGTTATTACAGTAAAGTTCATTAAAAAGAAAAAAGTATGATTTTAAGAATGCGCGTACTAGTCGGACTGTTAAGTGCCGGTTTATTAGTAATAGGATGTGGGAG
This sequence comes from Eudoraea sp., assembly GCA_024639765.1. GTDB lineage: Bacteria > Bacteroidota > Bacteroidia > Flavobacteriales > Flavobacteriaceae > Muriicola. Next base: position 14,584 of record JAHEHU010000042.1, on the reverse strand, counting down.
TATAAACATAGTATCTACACCCATTGAAAATATAGATGCCATTGCATTAAAAGTTTCTCCTTTAACAGAGACCGAGGAAGAGCATTGGGGACATGCCGATCTCATCGCGGACACTATTCCCGGAATGAGCGTTGACAAAGCCTACGAGGAGATCATTGGAAATAAAAAGGGTAAAAAAGTGATCGTTGCTGTACTAGACGCTGGGATAGACCTCAAACATGAAGATTTGGATGATGTGATTTGGACAAATCCAGGGGAAAAATCAGGTAACGGCCTTGATGATGATGGTAATGGCTATATAGATGACGTTCATGGTTATAATTTTCTAGGAGGTTCCTATAATGAACAGTTAGAATTTACAAGGATATTAAGATTAAATCTTGGGGATGAGGCGCTACGTGACAAGGCTCAACAAAAATTAGATGAGGAAGTAAAGAAGGCTACGGAAACTAAGCAGATAATTCTGAATAACATACAGCAGACCAAGCCCATACTAGATGTTGTAAAGGAATCTCATGTAGCCGTTACAAAACATTTAGGGAAAGAAAACTATACCAAGGAAGAAGTAGAGGCAATTTCTACGACTGACCTTAGTCTGCTGCGTTCGATGAATGTCGTACAGCAAATGTTAGCTTATGGGGACAATATACCGGTGGTCATAGAGCTTATTGAAGCAGACATGGCAAATTTTGAAGAAGGACTGGCATATTATTCTGAACAGCTAGATTACCATCTTAATGTTGATTTCGATGGGAGGAAAGAAGTGGGAGATGATCCATATAATTTGTCCGATGCACGCTACGGCAATGGAGATCCTATGTATCGCAATAAAGATGAAAGTCATGGAACACACGTAGCCGGTATTATTGCTGCCGAGCGTAATAATGGCCTGGGGATAAATGGAGTGGCTAACAACGTTGCTATCATGAGTGTTAGGGCGGTTCCCAATGGAGACGAATATGATAAGGATGTAGCCATGGGAATTCGGTATGCTGTAGATAATGGCGCAAAGATCATCAATGCCAGTTTTGGGAAATCCTTTTCTCCAAATCCGGAATGGGTGTACGATGCTATTAAATATGCCGCTGATAATGATGTACTTATTGTCCATGCGGCAGGGAATGATGGGCAGGATCTTGATAGCGCTGAAAATCCCGGTTTTCCAAACGATCATACCTTCAGTGGTTCAGAATATGCCAATAATGTGATCACAGTAGGGGCGATAGATCAAACCTATGGTTCAGAAATGGTATCCTCGTTTTCAAATTACGGAGCTCGCAATGTGGATGTGTTTGCTCCAGGAGGAGCTATTTATTCTTCCATGCCTGGAAGTGAGTATGAGTTTCAGGGGGGTACTTCCATGGCTGCACCTGCTGTTAGTGGGGTAGCCGCCCTCATAAGATCTTACTTTCCAAATTTGAGCGCCTCTGAAGTAAAGAAGATCCTGATGGACTCAGGGCTTAGTACCAAAATGTCTGTGGTTGTGGCAGGGGACCCGGAAAAAGCCAAACCATTCGATCAGCTTTCGAGATCCGGGAAAATGGTGAATGCCTATAACGCCCTTATCATGGCCAATAGCATGTCTAACAATAAAAGTAAATTACCATAATATGAGCAGAAGTAAGAAATTTTTAGCTGCATCCTTCTTTCTTGTGATATCTGGGATATTTGGATATTCCCAGGGAAATACTGCCTACTGGCAACAAGAAGTAGATTATACCATGAAGGTAACCATGGATGTTGAATCCTTCAGGTATGCAGGAGATCAGACCCTGGTCTACACCAATAATTCTCCGGATGTTTTAAACCGTGTCTATTATCATATGTATTTCAATGCTTTTCAACCCGGAAGTGAAATGGATATCCGTCTGCAAAGCATTACAGATCCCGATAGAAGAATGATAACAGATGGGAAAAGCAGAATTGCCGATCTAAGTCCTGCTGAAATAGGGTTTTTGAAAGCGTCTTCCCTTACCCAGGACGGTAAAGAAGTTTCTTATGCTTTGGAGGGAACGGTTCTGGTGGTTTCTTTAGATCACCCAATTGAGCCGGGTGCTTCCTCTACTTTTAATATGACCTTTGAAGGGCAGGTGCCACTTCAAATAAGGCGTTCTGGCCGGGACAACAAGGAAGGAGTAGCCCTTTCTATGAGTCAATGGTATCCAAAAATGGCTGAATATGATTTTGAAGGTTGGCACGCAGATCCTTATATCGCCAGGGAATTCCATGGTGTTTGGGGAAATTTCGACGTCTCTATTACCCTTGATAAAAGATATACCGTTGGGGGAACAGGTTATTTGCAAAATGCAGATGAAATAGGTCATGGGTATGAAACACCAGGAACCAAAATAAGGAGGGTTAGAGGCAAAACCCTTACCTGGCATTTTAAGGCCCCTATGGTGCACGATTTTATGTGGGCCGCAGATCCAGAGTACATTCATGACGTCCTTCCGATGGAAAATGGACCCACCCTGCATTTCTTTTATAAGGACAACCCGGAGATACTCGAGAATTGGAAAAATTTACAGCCAAAGACAGCTGAGGCAATGACATTCTTTAATACCAATGTGGGGCCTTACCCCTATGACCAATACTCAGTGGTTCAAGGGGGAGATGGCGGCATGGAATATGCCATGAGTACCCTCATTACAGGAGAGCGAAAATTTGAAAGTCTGGTGGGGGTTATGGTCCATGAAATGGCACATTCCTGGTTTCAACATCTATTGGCAACCAATGAATCTAAAAACGAATGGATGGATGAAGGGTTCACCTCCTTTATCTCAAGTCTTTGCATGAATACAGTAATGAACCAGCAAAAGCCTAATCCTTTTGAAGGTTCTTACAACGGATATTATTCCCTGGTGCGTTCCGGGAAAGAGCAGCCTCAGACAACGCATGCAGACAGATATGAATTCAACTCCGCCTATGGTAGTTCTGCCTATAATAAAGGGGCTGTATTTCTAGCGCAGCTGGGATATATCATTGGACAAGATAAGTTAATGGCCACGCTTCAGAAATATTACGAAGATTTTAAATTTAAACACCCTACTCCAAATGATATTAAGCGTACCGCTGAAAAAGTATCTGGGATGGAACTCGATTGGTATCTAACAGACTGGGCACAAACTACCAATACTATTGATTATGGCATCAAAGAGGTGTCTGAAAATGAAAATGACGCAGAAATAGTTTTAGAGCGCATTGGACTAATGCCCATGCCCATAGATGTTTTAGTGGTTTACAATGATGGAGCGCAGGAGACCTTCTATGTTCCATTACAAATGATGCGGGGAGAAAAGGAAAATCCTTATGGCGGAATACAACGTACTGTATTGCCAGACTGGGCTTGGGCATATCCAAGTTATAGTTTTAAAATAGGCCAGCCTTTGGCCAATGTAAAGGCCATTGTTATTGATCCGTCACAGCTAATGGCCGATGTGCAAATTGAGAATAACATTTGGTTGCCAAATCAAAATTAGGAAAGTGTACGGCCGGGTTGTTTAGAACCATGGGCAGTTTTGGTACATTTGATTCTTAGCTACCTTTTCTCGGTTATTGATGATAAGATGACTCTTATCTGCCTTTCTATTGCGAAACCCGAGCAAGTGAAAGATAGCCTTGCTGTAAAAGCGAGCTACTTTTAAGTTCACAACAAGTTCTGTTTTTGTGGAGTCTCTCCAGGATACACCGGGTAATATGGTTAAAAGATAGTCTGCTTTTACCTTTCGTAACACAGCAGACATACCCAGTACCCATTTTGGGATCCGTCTTATCATAAAATATCCTTCAGCACCCAGGGGCTGATAGAGGGGCATAAAAAGAATACTGTTTTTTTCAGCATATACAGGCTCTTTATTGTAATGCGCCAATAAGGTGCCCTTTGGCACAGGTTCAAAACTATAGAATGCCGGCTCCATTTTAAATGAATCCTCGGGTGTAATGGCGAACCTTTTTATGATCTCGTAGAAATTATTATTGCTGTCAGCAGAAGATTTTAATTCTTTGTAATATGTGTCGAACTCAGGAACCATTTCTTTGGGGATAGCTCCAGAAAAGACCATAGCAAGCCAGAAAAAGGATATGCTGTTGATTCGCGCCTCCTCTGTGGCATGCTGTCCCGATTCAAATCCCAACGTAACATACCCAAATTCATTGATGTAACTCAGTAAGGGTCCCTCCAGATATTCTTCTATCCCCAGAATAATAGGTACCGGGAACAAACGGGCAAATTTCCTGTTGATCATGGCGTCATTGATCGTGATAAATGGAAGCGTCTTACTGGAGGTGGTGTGGAAATCAATGAAATAGAAGGGATCGTGATGCGTGTCAAAAAGATTATTGATCAGGGTAAGTAGTTCGTACAGTTCCTGTTCTTCAAATGTCCTGTCTGCTTCTTTAGCCTTTTTTATGCGTTTAATTTCCTCTTTTAGCCATAATCTATTAAGGTCTTTTTCTACAAAACGTCTTTTTTGTAGTACGGCAGGAATGTTACCTATTATCCCATACACGCTTCCCTTTATTGTCTCTGATTTTTCATGCAGCGACTTAAATACGTGTTCCAGTGCCTGAACACCAGATGGTTCATTTCCATGTATCCCTCCAAAAAAGACCAAAATAGGGCCGGGTTCAGAACCTTGAACATGTCCTATGATCCTGTTTTGACTTTTCTTGGGGGCTACTAAAAGATCTTTCATCAATTAAAGATCATTGTTGGTAATAATGCCTATTAATTTTTTTTCCTTTACCACCGGAAGGCAGTGTATTTTATTTTCATCCATTACTCTTTTGGCCTCATCCAGCAACATCTCCTGATCTGCCGTAATAAGTTTTGTTTTCATGATGTCTCTGATACTTTGTAATTTAAGATCAGGATTGTTGATGTAGTGTTCAACGTCTACCCAACTGAGCAGGCCTACAAGGTTAAGATCATCATCTAAAATAGGGGTGTGATGTATTTTTTTCCAACGCATCATCTTAAGTACCAGGGCAGCGCTGTCTATATCCTGCGCAGTAATGGTCTTGCTATTCATCCTATCCCCCACCGTGATATTTTTTTCTGGAATTTTATATTCATCTCCGCGAGGTAATTGCCAGGCATCTATTGAATATTTTTTTTCTTGTCTTTCATACATAGTGGCCACCATGATCCTTAAAGCTTCCGGAGCTTTATTGGTCTTCAGTAGCTTTCTGTATGAATTGATCATCCATCTGGAACCCGTATGGGAACGAATTCTGTTTTCAATTATAGACAGGTAGTGTTCTGCGTCCATAGGCTCTATATTCATACTGTATAGGCCTCTGAATGCCATAGGTAAAAAATGGTCTAACAATAACTCCTGGCTGCTGATCAACTTCCCTTCCCAATAAAATTGAGCGCCCATCCCATATCTAGCCGCATTAAAGAAATTACTTTTTGCGTCTTTAAAATCCATTTTAGTATGGATGTCATCAAATGCCTTTGGTCTTCCGTGCATAAGTCCTACCCAGAACATCATATTGGCGATCTCATCGTCTGTTGTGGGGCCAGATGGCAAATACCTGTTCTCAATTCTAACATGGGGTTCATTGTCAGTAATTCCATAACAAAGTCTGTTCCACCGGTATGTAGTGCCATTATGAAGCGATAATGCTCTTAATTTAGGGATCTTTCCCTCTTTTAGCTGAGTGAGACTATCCGTTTCAAAAGTGGTGGTAACCAGGCTTCTGAAATTAATGATCGCGTCCTTGTAGAAGTCAGCTATTGTGCCATGTACCCAATGATCCCCAAAACTTACGCGACTTTCTTTTTCATTTAGTATAAAGGTACTGCTGCGTGTATCCACGCTTTGAGTAAACAATGCGATCCTTGTTTCTTCCCAAAGTTCTTTTCCCATTAATAATGGAGAATTAGTGCAAATAGAAAGAACGGGGCCGGCAATAGCCTGAGCCCAATTATAGGTATTTGCAAAATTGTCCGGGTCTATCTGCAAGTGTGCCTGAAAACTGGTATTACAGCCCTCGTATAGAATGGTGTTGTGATGCAGGTTTACTTCGTCTACCCCTTTGATGTGTAATTCTATGTCATCTTTTCGGATGGCCTTAATAGCCTCATTGAGCACTTTATATCTGTCAACCGGCGTCATATAGCTGTAATCCAGATATTTATTGGTAATAGTTGGTAAGATACCTGTAAGTATTATTTTAGCCTTGTGTTTTTCGGCAACCGTCTTGGCTTTCGAGAGAAAGCTGTTTAGCTCTTTATGTAGTTCCGAAAAACAGCGATCCCCTAACTTCAAAGGGTCGAGGTTTAATTCCAGATTGTATTTGTTGAGTTCGGAGGTGAAATGTTCATCATCTATCTCCTTTAGAATCTCAACGCCCAGTTCCGATGGATCCCATAATTCGTCCACCAGACAAAACTCTTGTTCCGCTCCTACGTGTATGGGTGTTTTTTGAAACAGCCCTTTTTCTAACATTATATCAAGGGCTTCAATGTCCTTTAATAAATGATCTATGTAGATCGTTTTATCTTCTGCGGTATTAATTCTTTGTACTATTTTTTCTCCCATGGCGTTGTGCGTGTCCTTTTCTAAATTGTGAGGCACAAGATACACTCTTGTGTTCCCCTAAAATATGATAATTATCATTGCCGTCAGGCAAGCTAATTCTTGTTACTTTTATACCCTTATGAGCTTTAAGTTCCCCAAAGAAGAAAAATTAAAAAGTGAAAAGCAAATACAGGCTATCTTTGAGAAAGGCTCGTCTATTGTTGTTTATCCCATAAAGTTAGTTTATTTGAGGACTTCTGTGGGAAACGTGAAAATTCAGGCCGGAGTTACCGTTCCAAAAAAAAACTTCAGAAGCGCAGTGCATAGAAACAAAATAAAAAGGCTCTTACGCGAAAACTACAGACTACATAAGCACTATATTTTTAACAAAATTGAAGGAAACTATGCCTTCATGTTTTTATACCTTGGTAAGGAAATTCCTTCCTATGGTCAGATTGAAGGATCAATGATCAAAATATTAGAAAAATTCCTAAAAAGAGTGAATGATGAAGAAGTTGATACATAAAAGAGTGCTGTTTCTTGCGCTGGCAATTGTAGTGTTTGTCTCTGCCAGTAGTTTCAAAACAGATTTCTTTGAAATTGCCAAACAGATAGAAATTTTTACGACCCTTTTTAAAGAGTTGAATATGAACTATGTGGATGAGACAAATCCAGCTGAACTTATGGATACGGCCATTAAGAATATGTTAGATGATCTTGACCCCTATACAAAGTTTTTAAATGAACAAGATGTTGAGTCGTTTCGTATAAATAACACAGGAGAGTATTCAGGAATTGGTGCGCTGGTAAGATCGTACGAAGACAGGTTGGTGATCATTGAGCCCTATAAAGACTACCCTGCTGATAAAGCGGGCCTTAAAGCAGGAGATGTTCTTGTTTCTATCGGGGATATTGCCATTAAAGATTTTAAAGATGATGCCAGTGAACTCTTAAAGGGCGCAAACAAGACTGTGGTGAATGTAACCTATGAGCGTCAGGGAAAAACATATGAGGCTAAAATTGAAAGGGAGGCAATTGAAGTAGATGCTGTGCCGTATTATAAGATGGTTGATGATGAAACTGGGTACATTGTCCTTTCCAGATTCAACAAGAAAGCCTCTTCTCAAACAAAGGACGCCATGCTTGCGCTCAAGGCCCAGGGGGCTCAAAAACTAATACTGGACCTGCGTGGTAATCCGGGAGGGTTACTTTCAGAGGCTATCAATGTAACCAATTTATTTATCCCAAAAGGGACCTTAGTGGTAACCACTAAATCCAAGGTAAAAAAATTCAATCAGGAATATAAAACACGAAACAAAGCGGTAGATGAAGAAATTCCGTTGGTTGTTCTTATAGATGGTCGAAGTGCCTCTGCCAGTGAGATCGTTTCCGGCAGTTTACAGGATCTGGACAGGGCGGTGGTTGTAGGCGCCAGGAGTTTTGGTAAAGGATTGGTACAACGCCCTTTAAAGCTTACATACGGCACCCAATTGAAAGTAACTATCTCCAGATATTATACCCCCTCCGGCAGGTGCATACAGTCGCTAGATTACTGGAACCGGGATGAGGCCGGAAATGCGGTACGCACCACTGAATTCAATGATTTTAAGACCAGAAATGGGCGTAAAGTTCAGGATGGCGGGGGTGTTATGCCCGATGTAGAGATAAAGTCGCTGAAAAGCAACGAATTAATTTCGGCTTTGCTTAACAATAGTGTGATCTTTGATTTCTCGACCAACTATTATTACTCCCATCCTGCACCTGAAATAGATCAGTTTTCGTTCACTGAAAATGACTTTGACGCTTTTAGAGATTTTGTCTCAAAAAGTGAATTTAGTTTTGAAACCAAAACCGAGAAGGCCCTCAAAGAAGCCCTGCTTAGTCAGGGGAATGAATTGTTAGGTCCGGAAGTGATCGAAGGGTCGAAAAAACTTCTGGGAACCATCAGCAAAAGTAAAGGCGAGGCCCTAAATACTTTTGAGAGTGAGATCCAAAAACAACTGGAGGACGAGATCGTTAAAAGATATTTTTACCGCGAGGGACTTTATGATTACTACCTGCTTAATGATTCTGCGATTGTAACGGCCAACACCCTGCTAAAAGATAAATCCAAGTACGATGCTCTTTTAAGATAAAAACACCTCATCTTTCTCATCAATTAATAGAACGCTTATGCCTCTCTATTTTCAAGCAGATCCCTTGATTTTTATTTTTTAAAGCATTGCCGTTGATTTATACACCCATTATCATACATTTGGGCGTTTTAAAATAAAATCAACATGACCAGTAAATACAATAAATGGTATCATCCATATACCCCTGCTGCAAAATACAGTAAGAGGGTTGCTTATTTCAGTATGGAATTTGGCATCCACCAGGCACTTAAGATATACTCCGGGGGATTAGGCTTCCTGGCCGGTTCGCATATGCGCTCAGCTTTTGAGCTCAAACAAAATATGATCGGGATCGGTATGCTATGGAAATATGGGTATTACGATCAGGGTAGAAACAAAGATCAGACCTTGCAAACCCAATTCATTGAAAAGCAATATAGTTTTCTGGAAGATTCCGGGCATGAAATTGACGTAAAGATATTTGATAATGCCCACGTAAAGGTTAGGGCTATGGTGCTTAAACCTGAAATTTTCGGTACCGTGCCCATGTATTTCCTTACAACCGATGTGGATGGTAACGACGGATTGTCCAGGTCTATTTCAAATAATCTTTATGATAATACCGAATTAACCCGTATTTGCCAAAGTATCGTACTAGGTATTGGAGGGGCTAAGTTGGTTGAGGCCTTAGGAGGGGCAGATATGTATCACCTCAATGAAGGGCATGCGCTTCCCGCATTTTATCACTTGAAAAATAAGGGGATTTCAAAAGATCATATGGCTTTTACCACCCACACTCCTGAAAAAGCAGGAAATGTTGAACGTGATGCGAATGCGCTCAATGAAAGTGGGTTTTTTGGTCGGTTATTATCTCCTGAGGAGCTTCAGGAAGAAACTGGGAATAGTGATACATTAAACTACACTGTTGCAGCGCTAAGAATGGCTAAAAAAACAAATGCGGTGTCTAAACTGCACGCTAAAGTTGCTCGCAGTATGTGGAAGGGTCAAAAAGGAGGGGCCTCTATCTATCCGATCACCAATGCCCAAAATCAAAAGTTTTGGCAAGATGAGGGTATAAAAAAGTCTTGGCGCTCTAAAAACAGCACTGCGTTCACGAAGAGAAAAAACATCCTTAAAAAAGAACTCTTTGAAGAGGTTCTTAACCAAACGGGGAAAATGTTCGATCCAAACATCCTCACGGTGGTATGGGCTCGTCGTTTTGCTGAATATAAGAGGGCTGATCTACTGTTGCGCGATATAGAGCGCTTTGAAAAGATGTTGCAAAATACAGAACAGCCCATACAGATCATATGGGCCGGGAAGCCTTATCCACTAGATTTTGGTGCAATTGAGGTTTTCAATAAATTGGTTCATTTTACTAAATTTCGTCATAACGTAGCGATTTTAACGGGTTATGAAATGGCCCTTTCTAAAATGCTTAAAACAGGGTCGGATGTATGGTTGAACACTCCAAGGATTACCAGAGAGGCCTCTGGCACCAGCGGAATGACAGCCGCCATGAACGGTTCTGTAAACCTATCTATAAATGATGGGTGGATACCAGAATTTGCGAAGGACGGCAAAAACTGTTTTGTGCTGCCCGAGGCAGATTACAGGTCTCCCGTTTGGGAACAAGACGACTTTGATAGTAACAATCTTTATGAGATGTTGGAAAACAAGGTGTTGCCCATGTACTATCAGAATCCTAAACAATGGCAGGCTGTCGTTTTTAAAGGAATAGATGATGTAATACCGGCATTTACCAGCCAACGGATGGCTAAAGAATACTACGATACATTGTACACCTAATTACGCTTAGAAAGGAAGATGACAGAACCTTTCTAAAATTCCGGTCTATAGGTTAACTTTAAACCTATAAAATCATAAATATGCGGTGTCTTAGTTCTGTAAAGGGTATTATGCGTTTGTTAATGCTGGTACTCTTGTTGTTTTCGTGCAGAGACATTCCAAATAAGAACCAAGAGGTCTCGCAAAAAAAGATGGAAGCGCCTAATGGCCGACCATCCGTAAATCTTGTTATTCTGGGTACTGTTCAGGACGCAGGATCCCCTCAAATAGCCTGTGTTAAGGAATGTTGCATAGCGCTCCAAAGAGATCCTGATAAAACAAGAAATGTGGTGGCTCTGGGGCTGGTAGATGACGTACATAAAAAAAGCTATCTTTTTGAAGCAACACCGAATATTGGTCTGCAGCTGAGCCATTTGAATGAGTTTGCTTCTTTTCCTATCCAACGTCTTCCGGATGGTGTTTTCCTTACCCACGCTCATATAGGACACTATACCGGCTTAATGTATTTTGGTAAAGAATCTCTCAATTCTCATGATCTACCTGTATTTGTAATGCCAAAAATGCAATCCTTCCTTACACAAAATGGGCCATGGGGGCAACTGGTTTCCAATCAAAATATTATGCTGACACCATTGGAAGTGAATTCCGGAGTAAAAGTTACACCATCCGTATCTGTTACGCCCTTTCTGGTGCCACACAGGGATGAGTATTCAGAGACAGCGGGGTTTCTGATTGAGGGGCCAGATAAAAAAGCACTTTTTATTCCGGATATCGACAAATGGGCACAGTGGAATAAAAGTATTGTGCAGTTCATCTCAGAAGTAGATTATGCCTTTATAGACGCCACTTTCTACGATGAGAAGGAGATAAATAACCGGGATATATCCGAAATTCCACATCCGTTCGTAATTGAAAGCATGGCGCTTTTCAATAATCTTCCCGCAGAGGAGAAGGCGAAGATTTACTTTACTCATTTCAACCACACCAACCCACTACTAAATCCTGAAAGTGAGGCATTCAAGGAAGTGGTGTCCAGAGGGTTTCATGTGGCTACTTTCCTCCAGGAATTTGAATTGTAGGCATGGACCTTTACCTAAAAGAATATTTGGAAAATACACTTAATAGCACCATCAAAACTATTGTTCCTGTTTCTGGTGGTGATATTTCACAGGCCTATAAAATTATCACCAGCTCGGGTCGTTTTTTTTGTAAATACCACCCTGGTAAAACCGGCTTTCTAATGCTGAAATCGGAAAAAGAAGGGTTGGAAGCCATTTCTGCAACAGCAGCTATTAAGGTACCTGAAGTTTTGCATTTGGGGCAATTAGATAAAGCAGGGGTCCTTCTTGTGGAATATATAGAGGCTAAATCACCCGGTGAAAAAGATATGAAGTGTTTAGCAAGGGACTTAGCTGCCTTGCATAAGGTAAGCGCTCAATCTTTTGGGTGGAATACGGATAATTATATAGGAAGTCTTCATCAAAAGAATACGCCTAACACAGATTGGCCCACCTTCTATGTAAAGAGCAGATTACTTCCACAACTAGATCTGGCAAAAGATCACCGGCACCTTAACAAAGAAGAGGTGCCAAAAAGAGCTGTATTACTGCAGGGAATTAAAAAATATTGCCATGCGGACAGGCCATCTTTAATACATGGTGATCTGTGGGGGGGAAATTATTTGATCGATCAAGATGGTTTTCCTGTGCTTATTGATCCAAGTGTAAGTTATGCCGATCCTGGTATGGATCTGGCCATGAGCCATTTGTTTGGGGGGTTCTCATCTTCTTTTTATAATACCTACGCAGAAATTTTCCCTCTTCCTTCCCAGGCTGTCATGGAGATATATCAATTATATTATCTATTGGTTCACCTCAATCTTTTTGGAGCCTCATATGCCCCTGCAGTTAGACGCATTTTGAGACATTATTTTTAAGGATCTGTTCAGAACTATAAAGCTGATGCCTCTTTTTTCTTAACTTTAAAAGAGCAAGATAAATCTCGTTTTATGATGTCAAAAAAAAATACCATTAAGGTGCTGGTTGTGGGGTGCGGCCATATGGGAACCAGCCATGCCAAGGCATATCATCAGTTATCAGGGTTTGAGATCGTTGGCCTGGTCAGCAGGTCTCCTCAAAGCAGGAATACCTTATCCGAATTAATAGGTGGCCGCTCCACGTTCTCTGATTATGGGTCGGCTTTGAAAATAACACAGCCAGATGCTGTTTCGGTCAATACCTATCCAGACACTCATTACGAGTATGTAAAAATGGCGCTAATGGCCGGCGCCCATGTATTTGTAGAAAAACCATTAGCTCTTACCGTAGAAGAGGCGGAAGAATTGGTCTCTCTCGCTGCCAAACTAAATAAGAAACTGGTGGTAGGGTATATTCTTAGGGTGCATCCTGCATGGACTAAATTTATTGATATTGCGCACACCCTGGGCAAGCCTTTAGTGATGCGAATGAATCTAAATCAGCAAAGTTCAGGACCACAATGGTATACACATCAGCAATTGATGAAATCTATGTCTCCCATTGTTGACTGCGGGGTCCATTATGTAGATGTAATGTGTTTGATGACAAGATCCAGACCCGTTAGTGTATCGGCTATTGGTGCACGCTTAAGTAATGAGATTGATGATGAAATGTATAATTATGGTCAGTTTCAGGTCCGTTTTGAAGATGGTTCGGTAGGGTGGTATGAGGCGGGATGGGGTCCTATGATGAGTGAAACCGCCTTCTTCGTAAAGGACGTAATAGGACCGGAGGGTTGTGTGTCCATTATAGATGAAAACAAAGGTGCTTCGGACGATGTTGAAGGTCACACTAAAACAGGGGGTTTAAAAATCCATTACAGTGCTCTTACTAAAAATGGAGGTTTTGAGAAAGAGGATAAACTTGTCTCCACCGAGGACGAGCCAGATCATGATGGATTGTGTTTTCTTGAGCAGCAATATTTTTTAAATTCTATTCTGCAAGATGTGGATCTTAGCGCTCATTTGCGCGATGCTGTATATAGTTTGCGTGTGGTCCTCGCGGCAGATACCTCTGTTAAAACAGGTAAAACTGTGTTGCTTACTTAAAAGTTAAGGGCTTTTTATATTAACAAACTCTTAACATCCTGTTAATCAGCTTCCTGAAATTGGCGAGCATAGAAATTTTTTGTACCTTTCCCTATGGTAAAGTCAGAAAAGAAAGAACATTCCGCATTTATTGAAAAATCCGTACATCATTTAGAGGCCAGAGGCTTTGATAAAATTAGAGTAGATCTGGATGGGTATGACAAACCAAAATCATTTCTTAGGAAGCGTGATGGGACTAATGTAACTCCAGATATTGTAGCAAATAAAGATGGGAAACGTTACTTTTTTGAAATCAGCTTAAAAACAGATGAGCCTCAATTATTGAAAACAAAATGGGTCTTTCTGGATGCACTCAGCCGAATGAAATCGGACGCATTTCGAATAATTACTACGAAAGGGCATTATAAGTTCACTGATAGTGTACTGGAAGATATTAACCTGAGTAATAAAACGCCCATAAAGATCTAGATTATCTTTTCAGGTTGCTTAAAAACAGACGTCTGTCCGTTCTTTTATAGCTACGTTTTTTTGATCATCTTTATGTGAGGAATATCGTCCTCTAAATACTCCTTTCCCTGCTCGGTAAATCCCAGTTCTCGATAGAATTTTTTGAGGTACACTTGTGCAGACAAGACGATCTGTTCTTCCTTCCATATTGTCTCTATAAAGTCTATTGAGGCGAGCATTATCTTTTTTCCATACCCATGGTTTCTCTGATCTTCTGATACAACCACCCTGCCAATACATGGGTGTTCAAAATAGTCGCCCGCTTTAAAGAGTCTTGTGTAAGCACATAGCTTTCCATCTGCGGTACCCAGCACATGAATTGCTTTTGTGTCTAAACCATCAATATCCTGATACACACAATCTTGTTCTACCACAAAAACCTGGCTGCGCAATTGCAAGAGTCTATAGAGGTCCTCTTTGTTAAGCTCGTTGTATGTTTTGATCTCAATCTTCATTAAATTAATCTTGTACAATGATCTGTTGCGATTCACATTTGCCGTATTCGGGCTGAATATTCACATGGTTAATACCAAAATGGTGGT
>JAHEHU010000117.1 GCA_024639765.1 Eudoraea sp. | reverse complement strand
TTACCCCATCGCCATCGCAATCGGCTGTATTCCAGTCTGCTGAAGGATCTACCGTCTGACTGGCCAGAACAAAATCGCAGGGATCCAGTGGATCCGTACCATCGTCTTCCTCGTCATCATTGGTTACTCCATCCCCATCACAATCAGCTACAAGGTAGTCACCTGTTTGAGCAACGGTAATGCTGTCCGGGTTAAAGGAACATGGATCCAAGGGATCTGTACCATCTGTCACTTCATCTTCATTCGTTACCCCATCGCCATCGCAATCGGCTGTATTCCAGTCTGCTGAAGGATCTACCGTCTGACTGGCCAGAACAAAATCGCAGGGATCCAGTGGATCCGTACCATCGTCTTCCTCGTCATCATCGGTTACTCCATCCCCATCGCTATCTGAATTTGTATCCGGATCAAGATAATCTGGTGTACCATCCTCATCGGTATCGTCATCTGTTGGATCTCCATTTCCATTTGCATCCTCATCGGGTGTATCTATTCCGTCGCCATCATCATCAAAATCCCTGTAGTTTACATCTTCGGTGCCGTCAGTATCTGGAAGATCATTCGCAGGATCATCTATCTCATCATTGACATCGAAACCGTCATTAACATCAGAGCCTTCATAGGCATCATCAAGACCGTCACCATCCGTATCAGTGCCGGAAAAGATCTGATCAGGAACTCCGTCAAAATTGAAATCGTTTCCTTCATTGTTATCCGGGACAAGATCGTTATCTGTATCCAGATCTCTGAAATCCACTTCGTCCGTGCCATCTGTATTTTGAGGAGTAATACCCTCATCTCCAGAGCCTTCATAAGCATTATCGAGTCCGTCATTATCGCTATCCATTCCTGTGGGCGGAATGTAACCAGCCGTAGATTGCGCTTCTACATTATCCGGAATACCATCATCATCGGAATCGATATCCCTAAAATCAGGATGAGAGTCGTTGTCTGTATCTACAGGAATGATCCCTTCACCAGATCCGGGATAGCTCTCATAATGATCGTCTAAACCATTACCATCACTATCGTTAACACATACCGGAATATAATCGGCGGTAGTTTGTGCCTCTACATTATCTAGTATCCCATCGTCATCAGTATCAATATCACGAAAGTCGGGATGAGAATCACTATCAGTATCCACCGGTGTTATTCCTTCCCCTGAACCGGGGTAGTCTTCATAGTGGTCATCTAAACCATTACCATCAGTGTCATTGTCACAAACAGCAATAAAATCGGTTGATGTTTGTGCCTCTATATTATCTATAATTCCATCATCGTCCGAATCAATATCAAGGTAATCAGGAATTGTATCACCGTCTGTATCTATCGGTAGAAGTCCGCCACAACTACCGGGTGTCTCTTCGTAATGATCATCTAGCCCATTCCCATCTGTATCTATACCGCAAGGTGCAATATATCCTGCTGTAGTTTGAGCTTCAATATTATCAAGAATTCCATCATCATCGGAATCAATATCAAGGTAATTAGGAATCCCATCCCCATCCGTATCGGTTGGATTTGTGGTATGGTCATTATCCCCATCGGCATTGCCATCCTCTATAACATCTATTATACCATCATTGTCGTCATCTACATCCGTGTCATTGGGAATACCATCGCCATCGGTATCTGTATAAAGAACTTCAACAGCAGTGGAAGAAAGTGTATTTCCAAAAGATAAATGAGAAGATAAAAGAAATAGAAAAGCAACTGCCAGAGTCCCAAGAAATGCCTTTCGTGTCTTACTAAAAGTAAAGTTCTCCATATAGGTTAGTTTTTATTAAACTAAGCACCATGGCCGTGAAGTAAGTACTTTTGGTAAGACTTTGGGAATCTAAAAAGTAAGTTGCAAGATATATTATTAATAGATGAACGCAAATTGTTTAAACCCTTTCTTTGACCAGACTCCTTAAGCAACCAGAATAATCGATAAAACGATCAAAATAGAAAAATTAGATCATGGCTGGGAGCAATACAGTAGCTACTTTTTATCCATTTTACCTTTCAACGATATAGTGTGTACTTCGCCGTGTTTTCTATTCCCCTTTTACCGATTAATTCTCTTATTTTTGCAAAAATTTTTTACGTGAATTTCAAGAAGGAAATTGCCAGAAGAAGAACCTTTGGGATCATATCTCATCCCGATGCAGGAAAGACCACTCTTACTGAAAAACTGCTTTTATTTGGTGGGGCCATACAGGAAGCCGGTGCTGTAAAGAACAACAAGATAAAAAAAACTGCCACCAGCGATTTTATGGAGATCGAACGACAAAGGGGGATCTCAGTGGCAACTTCCGTACTAGCCTTTATTTATAAAGATAAAAAGATCAATATCCTGGATACTCCGGGACATAAAGATTTTGCCGAAGATACCTTCCGAACCCTTACCGCAGTGGATAGTGTTATTGTAGTGATCGATGTGGCCAAGGGCGTGGAGGAACAAACCGAAAAGCTGGTAGAAGTCTGCAGAATGAGGAAGATCCCAATGATCGTCTTCATCAATAAAATGGACCGGGAAGGAAAAGACGCCTTTGACCTTCTTGATGAAGTGGAACAAAAATTGGGCCTCAGTGTAACCCCATTGAGTTTTCCAATAGGCATGGGATACGACTTTAAAGGGATCTACAATATTTACGAGAAAAATATCAATCTCTTCAGCGGGGACAGCAAAAAGAATATAGAAGAGACCATTGCCTTTGATGATCTGAGTAATCCTGAACTGGAAAAGATCATAGGAAATAAAGCGGCAGAAACCCTGAGAGAGAATCTTGAGCTTATTACGGGTGTCTATCCGCCTTTCAACAAACAGGAGTACTTAGATGGGACACAGCAACCTGTTTTTTTTGGATCGGCACTCAACAATTTTGGCGTGCGCGAATTACTGGATTGTTTTATTGAAATTGCACCTACCCCCAGAGACAAAATGGCAGAAGAACGTCTGGTAAAGGCAGATGAAAAACAATTGACAGGATTTGTTTTTAAGATCCATGCCAATATGGATCCTAAACACAGGGATCGTCTTGCTTTTGTAAAGATCGTTTCCGGTACTTTTGAAAGGAACAAACCTTATTTACATGTCCGAAATGGAAAGAAATTGAAATTTTCCAGCCCAAATGCGTTCTTCGCTGAAAAGAAAGAGATCGTTGACATCTCGTTTCCCGGAGATATCGTTGGCTTGCACGATACAGGCAATTTTAAGATCGGGGACACACTTACTGAAGGTGAAATACTTCATTATAAAGGGATCCCTAGTTTTTCTCCGGAACACTTCAGATATATTAACAATGCCGATCCTATGAAAGCGAAACAACTTTACAAAGGGATAGATCAACTCATGGACGAAGGCGTTGCGCAATTATTTACATTAGAACTAAATGGAAGAAAAGTAATTGGTACCGTAGGGGCCCTGCAATATGAGGTTATCCAATACCGACTGGAACACGAATACGGTGCAAAATGTACCTATGAGAACTTCCCCGTTTACAAAGCGTGCTGGGTGGAACCAAAAGATCCGAAAAGTGCTGAATTTCAGGAATTTAAAAGGGTGAAACAAAAATTCCTCGCTACAGACAAAAGGGGGCAATTGGTGTTCCTGGCAGATTCTCAATTCTCACTGCAAATGACACAACAGAAGTACCCCAACGTTACACTACATTTTACTTCTGAATTCTCGTGAGACAAAAAAAAACCCGGAACTAAGTTCCGGGTTTAATCTTTATGCTTCTCCTGTGGGTCCAAAATTCAACGGAATAGGAGGCTGTTCATAGTCCTTTATATTTCCATGGGCCTTCTCAAATCTATTCACATTATCGTTAAGTGCCTTTAAAAACTTTTTTGCGTGCTGTGGCGTCAGTACTATTCTGCTTTTAACCTTTGCCTTTGGGGCCCCGGGCATCATACTGATAAAATCGATCACAAATTCTGATACTGAATGGTTGATAATGGCAAGGTTAGAATAAATACCTTCTGCCGTCTTTTCATCTAATTCTATATTGATCTGTTTTTGTTTGTTGTCTTTCTCTGCCATTTGTCATTGATTTAAACGGATACTTTATAAAAAAACCCCCAGCCGAAAGGTTGAGGGTTCTTGTTTTTAGAATTTCAATTCTTCCTTTCGGGCCATGATCTCATCGTATTCCTGTTTGGAGCCTACGATAATGGATTCATAGTCGCGCATACCGGTACCGGCAGGAATCTTATGTCCAACGATCACATTTTCTTTAAGGCCTTCCAGATCATCTATCTTACCACTAACGGCGGCCTCGTTCAATACTTTCGTAGTTTCCTGGAAGGACGCTGCCGAAATAAACGATTTGGTCTGTAAGGATGCTCTTGTGATACCCTGAAGTACAGGAGTAGCGGTTGCTGCCACTGCATCTCTGGCTGTTACGATCGACTTATCTGCACGTTTTAAAATGGAATTCTCATCCCTTAAATCACGTGCTGTTATGATCTGACCAGCCTTGAGATTTTCAGATTCTCCGGCATCCTCAACTACCTTCTTGCCGAAGATCTCATCATTCTCCTCAATAAAATCGTCCTTATGAACCAGTTGATTTTCAAGGAAGATAGTATCTCCAGGATCCTGGATACGAACTTTACGCATCATTTGACGTACAACTACTTCAAAATGCTTATCGTTGATCTTTACCCCCTGTAAACGGTATACCTCCTGAACTTCATTCACCAGGTATTGTTGTACAGCAGATGGACCTTTAATAGCCAGAATATCTTCAGGTGTAATGGAGCCGTCAGATAATGGCATACCCGCACGAACATAGTCATTCTCCTGTACAAGGATCTGATTGGATAACTTTACAAGATATTTCTTTTGCTCTCCTAATTTAGATTCTATAATGATCTCACGGTTTCCTCTTTTGATCTTACCAAAAGAAACTACCCCGTCTATCTCCGATACTACCGCAGGGTTAGAAGGATTACGCGCTTCGAACAATTCGGTCACCCTTGGTAAACCTCCTGTAATATCTCCTGTTTTAGCTGATTTACGAGGAATTTTCACCAAAATTTTACCTTCCTTGATCTTTTCGCCATCATCTACCATAAGGTGTGAACCAACAGGTAAGTTATACGAACGTAAAACTTCGTCTTTGGTATTCATGATCAATAAGGTAGGAATGAGCTTTTTATTACGAGATTCTGAGATCACTTTTTCCTGGAATCCAGTCTGTTCATCAATCTCTACCTGATAGGTAATCCCTTGCTCAATATTCTCGTATGCGATCTTTCCTGGGAATTCAGAAACAATTACCCCGTTGTAAGGATCCCACTGACATACTATCTGACCTTTTGTAACGGCACTGCCATCCTTCACAAATAGCTGTGAACCGTAAGGAATATTATTGGTACTCAGGGTTATCCCTGTTTTCTTATCTACAACCTTGATTTCTGAAGTTCTCGAGATGACAATGTCTACTGCTTTCCCTTCACTATTCTCACCTTTAACGGTGCGCAGATCTTCAATTTCCGCTTTCCCGTCAAATTTGGCTTCTAGCTTATTATCTTCTGAGATGTTACCAGCAATACCCCCAACATGGAAGGTACGCAATGTTAGCTGGGTTCCAGGTTCTCCAATAGATTGAGCTGCAACTACTCCTACGGCTTCACCTCTTTGTACCATTTTATTGGTTGCAAGGTTTCGGCCATAACATTTACCACAAATTCCTTTTTGTGCTTCACAGGTTAATGCAGAACGTACTTCCACTCTCTCGATTGGGCACGCCTCAATTTTCCGTACATCAGATTCCATGATCTGCTGCCCTGCCTCAAGAATGAGCTCTTCTGTTAAAGGATTGAATACATCATGGAGAGAAACACGCCCAAGGATTCTTTCCCCAAGGGTTTCTACCACTTCTTCATTCTTCTTCAGTGCTTCTACTTCTATACCTCGTAAGGTACCACAGTCTTCAATATTGACGATCACATCCTGCGAAACGTCTACCAATCTACGTGTTAGGTACCCAGCATCGGCAGTTTTTAAAGCTGTATCCGCAAGTCCCTTACGTGCACCGTGAGTAGAAATAAAATATTCCAAAATTGATAATCCTTCCTTAAAGTTGGATAGGATTGGATTCTCAATGATCTCTCCTCCACCCGCTGTAGATTTCTTTGGCTTGGCCATCAATCCACGCATACCGGTTAGCTGTCTGATCTGTTCCTTGGATCCCCTTGCTCCTGAATCTAACATCATATACACTGAGTTAAACCCTTGTTGATCCTCCCGGATCCTTTTCATAGCAAGTTCAGTAAGCATGGCATTCGTAGAGGTCCAAACATCGATCACCTGATTATAGCGTTCGTTGTTCGTGATCAGACCCATATTATAGTTTGCCATGATACCGTCTACCTGTTCATTGGCATCGGCGATCATTTCGTGTTTTTCCTGTGGAATGATAATGTCTCCCAAACTAAAGGATAAACCACCTTTGAAGGCAAACTCATACCCCATGGTCTTGATCTTATCCAGGAAGTCGGCCGTAGTAGGTACATCGGTTACTGCCAGGATCTTACCAATAATATCACGCAGAGATTTCTTGTTCAATACATCATTTACATAGCCAGCTTCTTCGGGTACCACCATATTAAAGAGTACCCTACCAACAGTTGTTGGAATGATCTGATTCACCAGGTCTCCTTCTTCGTTGAAATCCTTGGCGCGTACCTTGATACCCGCATTAAGTTCTACTCTACCTTCGTTAAAAGCGATCACCACTTCCTCATAGGAATAAAAGGTAAGGCCTTCACCAACTACAGGTTTTTCTTTCGTAGACTTGCGTTCCTTGGTCATATAATACAGTCCCAATACCATATCCTGAGAAGGAACCGTAATTGGAGAACCGTTTGCCGGATTTAAAATGTTGTGAGAAGCTAACATCAGAAGTTGAGATTCTAAAATTGCTTCAGGACCCAGTGGTAAATGAACTGCCATTTGATCCCCATCGAAATC
>JAHEHU010000116.1 GCA_024639765.1 Eudoraea sp. | reverse complement strand
TTCCCTTCGTCCCTTCAAAAATGTCGGAAAAAGGAAAACAATTTGTACACGCAGAATAAACAATTTACAATTCAACTTTAAAATCAATAAAAATGGAAACAACAATTGCAGGTAAAGAAATTCATGTAAATGAAGAGGGATATTTAACCGATTTTAATCAATGGAATAAAGAGATAGGGGAGCAATTAGCACTTAAGGAAGGAATTACGCTAACGCCCAGACATTGGGAAGTTATAACCTATGTGCAGGATAAATTTAAGAAAGATGAGCCTTTGTCCATCCGTGGGATAAAGAAAAGTGGTGTGATAGATATCAAGGAATTTTACAGTTTATTCCCAGGAGGTCCTTTAAAAAAGTCGACTCTTATTGCGGGGATTCCAAAACCTAAAAGCTGTATTTAACTAAAAACCAAGATCATGAGCAAAACAACGGTTAAAAAAATGCTTTTCATTCTTTCCAAGGCTACTTTAGAAAATGTGTATGCGGCTTTTGTGATGGCCAATGGAGCAAGAATGGAAGGAATTGAATCTGAGGTATTCTTCACTTTTTTTGGACTGGAAGCGGTTCAAAAGAAAAAGTTGGAGCACTTGCATATTGCCACTGTAGGTAATCCGGCAATGCACATGCCCACCATGTTGGGAGGTTTGCCAGGGGTAGAAGCATTGGCAACTAAGATGATGAAAAAAGAAATGGAAAAATTAGACTTACCTACAGTTGGTGAATTTCTGGAGATCTTGTCTGATTCTGGTTGCAGGCTATGGGCTTGCAAGCTAGCCATGGATATGTTCCATCTTGAACAAGACGACCTTGTTGATGAAATAGAAGATGTTATTACTATCGGCCAATTTTATGAGAGGGCAGATATGGAAAACACGCATATTGTCTTTGTGTAAATAGATTTCCAATAATAGATCTGTGAGTTACTGCAGATTTGAAAAGCTCAACTAGCAAGTTGGGCTTTTTCTTTTAAAATAGATGGGAAAGGAGATTGAAGGAGTAATTCCTATATTAGTAACATAAATAAGAGCAACCTTTTAGTGAGAGTACTTTTACGTCTTCAAATCAACCAATAAATGAATTTTAAGGAATTCCTTAAAGCGTGTAACGAAAAAGAAGTTTTTAAGAACCTCTCTATTTATATAGTATCTAGCTGGGTACTAATTCAGGTCTTTTCAGAAATTTGGGAGCCCTTTGGGTTGCCAAAGATTAGTATGACCTATTTACTGATCGTACTAATAATTGGATTTCCATTCTACATATATCTCCTATGGAAATATAGTATTAAACCCAAGGAGTCTAAACTAAGTAGGAGGGATGGCTTAAAGATGACTGATAAATCTTCTGCAGTTACCAAAGAAAAAGGAAAATTAAAGAAAAGAAAGATTCATTTACCGGGGGTTCATTTTTATAGCCCCTTCCAAAAAATGTATTTCACAGCTCTTTTCGTTATAACTCTTTTATCAATTTTTTCAGTTTCGATCATTGTAAAAGCAAACTTTGTCAATCAGGAAGATATGAGCGTTTTTATATTTCCTGAAGAAACGGATAATAGAAGAATAGCTGTTTTACCATTCGAAAACAATACTACGGATGAAAACCTGGATATAGTAGGTAAGATGGCAACAGATTGGATTATGCACGGCATCACACAGAATAAAGTAGGTGATGTTATCTCCCCCCAAATTGTGGAGGACTACACCAATATTATTAAAGCCTCGGTGGTTCCTGGTGGAGACAATGCTGTATTGAAGGAGTATCTTAAACCATCAAAGGTTGTTACCGGCACCTATTATCTTAACAATGACAAGCTTTTGTTGCAGTGTTCCATTATGGATGGTAATATGAGGAGGACATTACAGTCCTTTGATATTGCGGAATGTAGTACGGATAGTCCTTTGGATTGTATTGAAATAGTAAAACAACGGGTTTTGGGATATCTCCTTTCTAAGGGCAGGGCCACCATAAAATATGAAGAAACTCCTCCCAATTTCAAAGCGTATACCTTGTGGCTAGAATCTGAAGAGCTTGCAAGAATAGAAGCACCGGAACAACTTGAAAGAATTAATGAGGCTATTGCGGCAGACAGCAGTTTTTTCAGGCCTAAGCTAGATAGGGTAGCATACTACTATAATAGAGATCAGTTTTCAACAGCAGATTCCTTACTTCAAAAATTAAAAGAAGAAACGGGCATCGAAAAAGAGCAACGTAATATGATCAATCACTATGAGGCGTGTTTTAAAGGAGATAACAAAATGGCCTATAAAACCTATAAGGAAGAATACAATAATGCATCAAAAGATCTTGATATCAATTTGAGTTATATGGTCCTAGCCCTTCAATTTGTTAATAGGCCCCAGGATGTAGATAGTATCTATTTGGCGACAAACATGGAGGACTTTGATCTGGATGTATGTATTACGTGCGAATACAGGTACTTCGTGAAAGGGATGGCAAACCTGGAATTGGGCCTTATTACCGAGACTATAGAACTACTTGCCCCATATGCCCGCACAGCGGGTCATGAATGGATCAAAGAAGTACTAATGAAGGCATATGTCCTCAATGGAGACGATCGAGCAGCGAAAGATCTTTTGGAACATATTCGTCTGTTGGGAAGAATAACTTTTTGGGAAGGAATGATGTTAAAGACGGGGTTGGAATATTTAAAATTAGGTAAGGAAGAGGTTGCGAATAATTATTTTGATAATGTTGCTGACTACCTTACCAATAAAAAAGAAATTCTCTCAGCCGATGAGAAAGAGTTACAAGGTGAAATCGAATTCTATAGGCAGGATTATTCCAGAGCTCAGGAAATTTTAGAATCTTTACGTACAGAGGGTAATGATAAGATTTCCATTTTAACGTACCTCGCGATTACTTATTTTAAACTGGGCAAAGAAGATTATGCACAAAGAATTGCAGATCAACTAGAAGAAAAAAGAGTTAGTTATCAATTTGGAGATGTAGACTACGCTTTGGCCCAATATTATGCAGTTAGGGGTAATAAGGAAAACAGCCTGAACTATTTGCTGAAAGCGGTAGCTTCCGGAAAACGGTTTACCAGTACAACTTTTCAAAATGACCTGATATTCAATTCTTACAGTAATTCGACTGACTTCCAAAAGATCCTTGAATTTTGGTACGACTAGAGGTACATTTTGTTTTAGTAACAAATCTATCTTTTTTGATAATTCCCACTACTCTCATCTAACTGTAAAAGATCTTTGTGAAAGCAGCTATTTTTCAAAATGTTATTACGTATTTGTTGTAATATCAAAATCACCTGGTGTTTAGCACAAAACCGGTTTTTTCCGTCAAGATTTCTTTAAGTTCTGGGGTAGTAGTTGCATCAATTAAGTTCAGGGCCTTTACGTTACATAGTTTTTCTACCATGCTGATACCGGCCAGGGTATTGGTGGCGATCCCGGTAACGATGTCTGGTGAAAAGTTAAAAGCTTTCATCAATCCATAAACAGCATATGGATCTGTGGCACTAAGGATGGTACATTTTATCTGGTCTCGGATAGCCTCTATTGCCACATCGCCGTTATACTTTTCTAAAGGGGATGCACCAATTTCTACAATAACGATATCTGCTTTTTGGTGTTCGATTTGGCTTGTTAGCTGCACTAATTTTGATTTGAATAATTCCTTCTCGCATATGGAGGATGGTAGCCCCACATCAACAAAATCAAAAATGGCCATGGCCCCTACATCTTTAATAGCCAGAATATCCTTAAAGCGGCCGGCACCCGTAAGTTTCGCTCCTACCACCTTATAGCCTGCTGTTTTGAACAGATTGGCAACAATTCTGGCGGAGGTAGTTTTCCCGGCAGACATGGAAGTACCAATAAAAAGTACCACAGGCGTTTTAAAGGGCACAATTTTTACAGGTTTTACAAAACTATCCATCGTAATTTTAGCACTGTTCCGAACAATATGCCCTGCATAATCAAGTTCCATCATTTGTGGCAGGAAAAAAGATTTAGAGGTTAATTTGCCAAAGAGGCCCGCACCGGTCAACAGGTGAAACCTGAGGTCATCCGAAATTTCCTTCCAGGTCCCTGTAACCTCTAAGGTGGCAAAACGCTCTCCCAAGGCACCAACAACATACTCACCTCCAATGACACCTCTCATTCTTCCGCTGGGAAGTTCCAGAAGAAGCGAGGTGCTGCCTGGTTCACGAATCTTGCCTATCACATAATCACCGGTGGCCCACTCATCCCTGTCCAATCTAAGCACTTCAAATTCTTTATCCCTTAGATCAGAAATACGGGTTAGTGAGGTAAATATCGGAGTATGTGTCACGGTCTTTCTCATTGTTCATTATCTATGGTATCCGAAATTATTAATTGTGTTAGCAAGGCAGTTCTCTCCGGTAACTGTTCAAGGAAGATAAATTCATGAGATGCATGCGCTCCGTCACCGGTGGTCCCAAGGCCATCTAAGGTAGCGGTAAATTCACTGGTGGTATTACCATCAGAACCTCCTCCTGCTATGGCCTCATCCAATTCTAAGCCCATGCTGGCGCCCTTTGTTTTTGCAAAGCGCCAGAGTTGTTGGTTTCTTGGGGTACGTTCCATGGGCGGCCTGCCAATACCGCCTTCGATCCGTAATTGTATATTGGGCATTGAAGGTTGTAAGCCATAGATTTTTTTGGTAATTGCCTCCCCGTCTTTTCGGTTTAACACCCTTACATCTACGATCGCCTTACTCTCGGGGGCTACCACGTTTGCCGAGATCCCACCTTCTATCATTCCTACATTGACGGTTATTCCTTTTTCAAAATCGTTCATCGCATATAGTTGTTGTATCTGATGAGAAAGTTCAACGATCGCACTTACCCCTTTTCCGGGATCGAGCCCTGCGTGAGCGGCCTTGCCAATAGCAGTTATCGTAAATCTTCCCAATCCTTTCCTCGCTGTTTTTAACTTCCCGTCCAGGCCCAGTGGAGGCTCCATTACAAAGGCCCTGTCAGAGATCTTAGCTAATCTTTTTATCATTCGCGTAGATTCCCTGCTTCCAATCTCTTCATCCGAATTAATAAGGATAAGTGGGGTGACGGGCAAGGGTAATGACAAGGCCTTCGTTGTTCTGATCGCAAAGATCAATTGTGTTATTCCTGCTTTCATATCATAAACACCCGGACCTGTCATGGTACCATTTTTCATGGCGACTGGCATTTTTTTGAGGGTGTCTATGTCCCACACGGTATCGCAATGACCTATCAATAACTGAAAAGGTGTATTCTTCGCTCTTTTCTGAGGTCTGGCATATAGGTATCCGCCCGTTTTATTTCCTGGCATATACTTCGTAAAGTACCCCAGCCTATTAAGCTCCTTGCTGATCACTTCCAGTATGCTTGCCTGGGCTTTTGTATCCTTAGACGGAGATTCATGAAGCACAAGAGTCTTCAGGAATTCGGTCATTAATTCTGTATGAGCATTGATATATTTTAATATGTCTGTAGCAACGTCCATAGCAGGTCATCTTTTAAAATCCTTTGGGAATGGGAAATTATATGTTTCACTAATTTCGGCAAACCTTCCATTGGCGATATACGCTAGCAGCGGATACTTTTTTAGTTGGGTCTGTTCGTCATTTTCCGAGATCCGCAAATAGTCTTTATGCACATATGCAGCTTTTACTTTTCCTGCGATCAAGCTATTTTCATCAAAGCCATCGATGATCTTAAAAAGATCGCATTCCAGATACAGATAAGCGTTCTTTATGACGGGCACATCCATGGTTTTGGCCAGAGTGGTTTCTAAAGCACCAACAATTCCATCCGACTTAGAAATTTCTTCCTTCCTAGGGGAAGCACTAAGGGAAGTAGTGACGATCTGTGCGGGCCTGGGGAAACTTACGGTGAACTCGCCGGTGTTCTTTACATTGTGATAGGTATGGTGGTTAGGGGTGCAGACAAATCCAAAATAATTGCTGAAACTTAGTGGTGTAGCCATGTGTTTTGGCGCAAGGTCAAAACCCGCCTCTTCTTTGGTTCCTATGATCACCAATGGCGCCACCGTAAAGACCCTGTCCCAAATAGGATCAGCAGGGTTTAAAGACACATAATTCTCTGGTAATAGCGTGTCCATTTTTAGCTGTATTGAGGTTTACCCTAATCAATTGAAATACTCTTTAACCATGGCAATGACCTGGTTGTCCGTCATACTGTCTGCTGTTTGAACATTCTTTATTTTTGCCGCAATGAGCGGATATTTCTCGGTCATTTCTTTTCTGAACTTGTCTTTGGCCTCTCCCGGACCAAATACGGAGATGACGTCTGCATTTTTAAGAACTCCGGCTACATTTTTGAAGTACTCCCTAAATTGATGCTTTTCACGTTCTAAATACTTACTGTCTTGTACAACGTCTTGCGGTCCCCACCTTGTTTTTGAACGGGCCCCACCTTGTATATTAAAAAATTCCAATTCAGACGCTATTGTTCGGAAATGTTCTTTGTCATTAGCCAGGGTAACAACATGTGCCTTCTCCTTATCTATCCAAATACCAACTTTTTTCATGAGCTTGAATTTTATAGTTTATCTAAAATAATTGTCGAAATCACAGCCTGTTTCAATGTACAATTATGAAACGAAGGGGACAATGATAATTATCAGCCTACAAATAATTGTAGTTCATTGAATTTCTTAAGATGGCGGTGTTTGAAAGATCTACTTTAAAATAGGGTGCAAATAATGGTTATAATATATTTTATACTACACAATACATTAGTATATTTGCCCCGCTAAATAAATGAGAGATCATTAGGTCGCGTAGCTCAGCTGGATAGAGCATCTGCCTTCTAAGCAGACGGTCACAGGTTCGAATCCTGTCGCGATCACGACACTCAAAAAACCACGCCGAAGGGCGTGGTTTTACATTTTATAAAGTGTCGAAAGCGCAGGCTTTCGGTAACGATATAAAATGTAAAACAGCAAAGCGGAGCTTTGGGGTTTTTTAATTGCAA
>JAHEHU010000006.1:55766-61887 GCA_024639765.1 Eudoraea sp. | reverse complement strand
AATAGGCCCTGCCCTCCTTCTATTCTTACAGAGACTTTTGCTTCTTTATAAAGCAGATCGGTCATTTCATAGGATGATCCTTCCTGAAGGCCCCAGGCTTCTATTACCGAGGGGGGTATCTTCATCTGGAAGTGGTAAGACTCTTGTGCGTCAAAATTTGATAGTACCAGAAGTCGGTCTTTATCTTGCCATCTAACAAACGATAACACTCTATGGTTGTATCCTTCTGTATGATCTCGATTGTAGAAATGGATGTCTTCATAAGCCCCCATAAGGGCATCACTGCTAATGGTAACGTTTAAAAGGCGCTTGTAAAAATCGCGCAACTCTTTTTCTTCTCCGGATAATTGACCTCCATCAAATTTTTTGTCATTTACCCAGCGTTGATGATGCGGCACACCTATATAATCAAAAATGGAGGTTCTGGAAGGAGATCCAAAACCGGCATTTTCGGCTCCTGGTTCACCAACTTCCTGTCCAAAATATATCATGGTAGGTGAAGTGCTTAAGGTGGCAGATACTACCATGGCCGGTTTTCCGATCTGTGCATTACCAACAAATTCCGGACTGGCTATACGTTGTTCATCATGATTTTCAAGAAAATGCAGCATATGGTGTTCAATATCCATCATGCCTTTTTGCACTACAGGGATATGGTCTGTCCATCCATGCCCCTGCATTATGTGTTTTAAACTATCGTATAGCTCTACCTTATCATAGAGGTAGTCCATTTTTCCCTTGAAAATATACTCCCGGTACAAGGATGGATTATATACCTCAGCCAATAACAGTGCCTTTTCATTCTTATCTTTAATATGAGAATTTAAGTAGCTCCAGAATTCTACCGGTACCATCTCGGCCATATCAAACCGGAACCCATCTACCCCCATATCTAACCAATACAGCGCAATGTCCTTAAATTTTATCCAGGAATCCGGTACGGCTTTATCTGACCAAAAATTGAGATGCTCCTTATGGGTCTTGGAGCCGAAATCATCAGGCAGCTTATCAAAATCAAGATTCCCATCGGGATCAACACCATAGTTTATCTTTACGGTCTCATACCAGTCATTCATGTCCGGTTGTGATTTTCTAGATCCGTTACCCGTCCATTTTGCTGGTTCTTCAGAAAAATAATGATCTACCAAAGAATGTGGATCACCTCCCAGTGGCTGATACCCATTAGCCCATTCTGGAACCTGGAATGATACTCCGGGTAAATAATAAAAATTGTTATCCCTGCTGTATTCAACTGCTGTATTGTCGGATGCACCGAAAGGTTCTTTCCCTGGTGGTGTTGAAGAACCTTCGTAGTGTCTGGCCACATGATTTGGCACTATATCTATGATCAATTCCAAACCTGCTTTATGTGTCCTACTTATAAGCTCCTTAAATTCATCTAGCCGCTTTGCAGGATCTGTTGCAAGATCCGGATTTACATTATAGTAGTCCTTTACCGCATACGGAGAACCTGCTCTTCCTTTAATGACATCAGGATCATCATTTGTGATTCCAAAAGCCGTATAGTCTGTAACCAGTGCATGATGAGGCACACCTGTGTACCAAATATGAGTTACCCCTAAGTCCTTTATTTCTTGCAATGCTTTGGGTGTAAAATCATTGAATTTGCCAACGCCATTTTCCTTAAGGGTGCCCCAAGGTTTGTTGGTGGTATTTGTATTTCCGAATAATCTTGTAAAGACCTGATATATTACTTTTTTTCTTTCCTTTTTCATAATTGTAATCTCCTTTGTATCCTTTGAGTATTGCCGGCCGTCCTTGCAGTTAATTACAGCTAACAATAGAATTATAGCGCTCAGATACCGTCTTATCATAATCTATAATTTTGAGAGCACTAACAAGCCCTTTTTCTTTAACAGAAGCTCATTCCCTATCACCAGCTTTTCTCCTGAAATAACATCCTTAAAAGTAGAACCAAGGATATCCATTTCCTTAAAACGACCCATTGAAAGGGAAACAGCTTGCTCATTTTTGTTTAAGATCAACATCACCTTTTTGTTTCCTTTGTATCTAACCAGCACATAGATACCGTTCTCAGGGGCAAAGTGTTTGGTGGCACCTTCGTGGACCACGGATGCACCCTTTCTGAATAACAAAAGTTTTCGCAGAAATTCTTTCATTTTAGTAGCCTTAGCGCTCAATCCTTTACCTGTGAAGGCATTGATAGTATCCCCTGCCCAACCACCCGGAAAATCGGTTCTGATCAATCCGTGATCTCCCGGTTTTTTACTATTCTCCATCAGGATCTCTGTTCCGTAATAGACTTGTGGAATACGAGGGGCAATAAGCACGAAGGCAAGTGCCATCCTTGTCAGAACATCATCTTCATTTAACTGGGTATAGATACGATCCATATCATGATTATCCCCAAAAAGCATTATGTCTAAAGGCGAGGCATAATTAAAATCATTTGCCAATCCTTCGTATAATTTTATAAACCCTTTATTCCAATCTTCTTCTTCGTTTAAAGCATCTACCAAAGTCTGTTGCATGGGGAAATCCATGGTGGAGCGCAAGTGAGATTTGTACCCGTCTCTATTCTTTGCGCCATGTTGCCAGTACCCTACCACCAGGGGGTTAGTGCTCCATTCTTCCCCAACGATAGAGAAATTTGGGTACTCGGTCATGATCCTTTTTGCCCATCGGGCCATAAAGTGCTTATCCGGATAAGGGTAAGTGTCCTGACGGATACCTCCTAATGAGAGCGTTTCTACCCACCAGAGGCTGTTCTGTATAATATACTGAGCAAGAAAGGGATTCTCCTGGTTAAGGTCTGGCATTGAGGGAACAAACCAGCCATTATCCATTAGTTCCTTGTCCGAATCCGAGGCATAGATATCCTGGTTCACCGTTCTTCTGTGGTTGGTCACTGTAATTTCCTTCCCTTCTTCATAGGGTTGCTGATAATTGATCCAATTCTTAAATGGGAGGTCTTTCATCCACCAATGTTCTACACCACAGTGGTTGTTCACCTGGTCCATGATCAATTTAATTCCTCTTTTTTGTGCCTCTTCAGATAATTCGATGTATTCCTCAAGGGTGCCAAACCTTGGATCTACTTTATAAAAATCAGTGATCGCATACCCATGATAAGATTCCTTTGGCATATCATTGATTAAAAGAGGGCTTGGCCATAAAGCAGTGAAGCCCATACCTTCTATATAATCGAGATGATTGATCATTCCCCGGATATCGCCCCCATGCCTTGCGTAATCATCCTTTCTGTTGATCGTCTTTTCCAGTAATGCCAGATCAACATCGTTTTTAGGATCTCCATTGGAAAACCGGTCTGGTGTAATGAGATAGATCACATCTTTACTGGAGAATCCCAAATACTCTTCCGGTGCCTTAGCTCGCTTTTTCAAAGTATAGGGTACAGAGAAAGTTGTTCCATTGACTCCCTGAAATTGAATTTCTATAGCTCCCGGCGATGTGTCTACAGGGATCTCTAGATCCAAAAAGAGATAATTGGGACTGTCTGCGGTATGGACCTTTAGAAGGCTAACCTTATCGTCTTCAATGCGTACCTCATAATTACCAATATTAGGACCCGTCATCAAAAGCTGCAGTTTTGTGTCCTCGAAACCTACCCACCAGTGAGGAGGTTCGAGCCGTTCAATCTTTGCTTGGGCCATTGAAGTGGTCATATACAAGAAAAGTATACCCAGAATATACAATGCTCTTAGGCTAATAGTCTTATTTCCTATAGCCTTTTGTACATTCCTGGTCATGTTACTTCATATTATTTTTTAGTGGTTGGTTTTAAAACAAGTCGTTCACCATTTAGTCTTATAGACATTTCATGTTCTCCTTCCAATTCGAAATGGCAACCTTTTTTATCAACCACTATCTTGAGAATTCTATTTCTGAAATTGATCTTAAATGAATAGGAATCCCATTCTTTTGGAATACGTGGTGTAAAAGACAATTTGTCATTTCGTATCCTCATGCCACCAAAGCCTTCCACAATACTCATCCAGGTTCCTGCCATCGAGGTTATATGCAATCCCTCTTCCACTTCTTTATTGTAGTCATCCAGATCTAAGCGTGAAGTTCTCAGATAAAACTGATATGCCTGGTCCATCCTGTCTAATTTAGCAGCCTGTATACTGTGAACACAAGGAGAGAGTGATGACTCATGTACAGTAAAAGGCTCATAGAAATCGAAGTGTTTTTCAAGATCTTCCACTGAAAAATGATCCTCAAAGAAGTAAAAGCCCTGAAGCACATCTGCCTGTTTTATATATGGAGACCTGAGAATTCTATCCCAACTCCATTTTTGATTGATAGGCCTTTGGGATTTTGGTAGATCTGCCACAGTAACCAATTCTTTATCCATGAATCCGTCTTGCTGCAGATAGATCCCAAGTTCTTCTGAGAAAGGAAGGTACATTGCATCTGCTACCTCTTTCCATTCTTCTGTTTCTGCCAATTTTAATTTGGTATACCCTATAATACGGTCATAATCTTCTTTATACCCTGTCTTCACTTTTTGCAATTGCTCTAAGGTATAGTGGATACACCAACGCGCAATATAATTGGTATACCAGTTGTTACTTACATTATTTTCGTATTCATTGGGTCCTGTCACCCCGAGGATCACATATTTGTTCTTTTGTTTTGAGAAAGTAGCTCTTTGATGCCAGAAGCGGGCAATACCGATCAACACCTCCAGTCCCATTTCGGGGATATAGGAATAATCTCCCGTAAAGCGATAGTAGTTATAAATAGCAAATGCGATGGCCCCATTTCTATGGATCTCCTCAAAGGTGATCTCCCATTCATTATGACACTCTTCTCCATTCATTGTTACCATTGGGTACAAAGCGGCTCCGTTTGAAAATCCTAATTTCTTGGCATTTTCAATAGCCTTTTCCAAATGATTATATCTGTATTTCAGGAGGTTTCTTGCAACGTGATGATTTTTGGTGGCCATATAAAAAGGGATGCAATAGGCTTCCGTATCCCAATACGTACTTCCACCGTATTTTTCACCGGTAAATCCTTTTGGGCCAATATTGAGGCGAGAATCTTTACCAAGATACGTCTGGTTGAGCTGAAAGATATTAAAGCGAATTCCTTGTTGTGCCTTTGTATCGCCTTCTATGGTAATATCGCTCATTTCCCAAATGGTGGCCCACGCCTTTTTCTGCATGTCCAACAAAGCATTGAATCCCAATTCACTTGCCTTATCCAACACTTTTTTCGAAGCAACAACTAAGTTGCCTCCTTTGTGATTTCTGGCAACAGTATATCCGCCAAACTTGTGGAAGGTGACGGTTGTACCTTTCGCAACTTTTTGCTCATAGTTATGCCCCACCCATAATTCTTTTTCATCAGTCTGTTTTGGTGTATTGGTTATTTTACCGCTATAATGCAGATGGCATTCCATAAAGGTGCAGGTCTCAAAATTGGTCTTCATGGTATGGGCTTCAATAAACGCCTGGTTGCCTTCTGAAGAAACCTTAGTAGTATTCCAAAACTTATCATCCCAGTTTGTATCCTCATTGGTGATACCAGAATCCAGATATGGAGAAAAGGTGATGGTCATATCTTCTTTCACCGGGGTCACATTGTATTCTATAGCCCCTACTTCGTCTAATTCCAGACTTAAAAATCGGGTTACCGTTACCTCAACGGTCTTTTTAGAAGGAAGGGTAGCGGTGAACCTTCGCTGGTACCATCCTTCTTTCATATTCAACTCCCGGCGAAAACCATCTACCTTACTACAGGTATTCAGGTCCAGGGCTTCTCCGTCTACCAATACGTTGATCCCTATCCAACTTGGGGCATTTATAACCTTGGCGAAGTATTCGGGATACCCGTTTTTCCACCAACCTACTCTTGTTTTATCAGGATAATAAACCCCACCAATGTAGCTCCCCTGAAAGGTAGGGCCCGTGTATAATTCTTCAAAATTCGCTCGCTGGCCCATGGCCCCATTTCCCAGGCTAAAAAGGCTTTCTGAAGATTTTACGTTTTCTTTTTCAAACCCTTCTTCAACGATCGACCAATTGTCTGCTTTTATATAATCTTTGTTCATATGCTATAGTTCTGCTAGTTCTTTAATAAAATTGAGTTCTATTTCCGTAAAATCCCT
>JAHEHU010000006.1:0-55666 GCA_024639765.1 Eudoraea sp. | reverse complement strand
TTTCTTTTTCAAACCCTTCTTCAACGATCGACCAATTGTCTGCTTTTATATAATCTTTGTTCATATGCTATAGTTCTGCTAGTTCTTTAATAAAATTGAGTTCTATTTCCGTAAAATCCCTGAATACGAAGTGGGCTTCAGTAAGGATCTCTTTTTGTCCTATACCAATACTTGTCATTCCTGCAGTATTAGCGGCTTCAATTCCCGCAAGGGCATCTTCGAATACCACACAGTTATTTGGTGCTACTTTTAATTCCCGTGCAGCGATCATAAATACTTCAGGATCTGGTTTTGCCTTTTGTACCTGTGTGCCGTCAACAATAGTCGAAAAATAAGGAATTAGTCCCACTTTCTTCAAAATAGGTCGGGCATTTTTACTCGCCGAACCTAATGCCATAGGTATGTTATGTTCCTGAAGGTACTTTAGTACTTTAGGAACATCTGGCAATATTTCAGAAGCAGTCATTGTTTCAATATAACGCAGGTAGTCTTCATTTTTCTCTGCAAGCCAGGCATCAAACTGGGTTTGTGGCACCGTAAGATCTCCCCACTCGAGAAGAATTTCAAGACACCTTTTTCTGCTTACACCTTTAAACTGTTCGTTCTGTTCTTTGGTAAATGGGATCCCTAATTCATCGGCCAGGTGTTTCCAGGCCAGGTAGTGATATTTCGCAGTGTCTACGATAACACCGTCCAAATCAAATATAAATCCTTTTTTAAACATCTTATGGTTGGTCTAAACTATATAAATTTCACAACAGGCAGCCAATATACAAAGTTGTATGTAGATTGTAGTTGCGCATTGTCAAATACATGCGTAATTGTTCCCTCCCTTAATTGGACGGAATAATAAGAGAAAATCCTTATAAAAATTTAGGGGTGGAGGCTCTTTCAATTAAGGTGGCGGCAATGATCTTGGTTTCGAATATCTCCTCTTCCACTTCATTTTCATGATCGCGTTCTATCTTTTCGATCAGCATCTGTGCTGCGGTCTCCCCCATTATTTGCCCATGCTGATCAACCGAAGTTAAACCCGGATTGGCAAAGTGTGATAATATGCCATCGGTAAATCCAACAAAGGCTATATCTTCAGGAATACGGTAGCCAAGCTTTTGAGCTATCCCCATACATTTGACCGCAAATATTTCGTTTACGCATAACACGGCATCCATTTTATTGTCCTCAAAAAACTTTTTACTCAACGTCTCGCTCTCCTGTTGATACGGCAGTTCTAGTACCAGTTTTTCATCTATGGGTAGATTATGTTCTTTTAAGGCCCTGTAATATCCTTCAGCTCTATTTGCGCTCACATTCAGATAATCTTCCGTGGTGACAAGGGCAATTCTCTTTCTACCCGCTTTAATCAGTTTTTTTACTACTTGGTGGGCAGCAGCCTCGTCGTTTATAATAACCTTATCACACCGAACCTCATCTGTAACACGGTCAAACAACACTAGTGGAATTCCCTGTTCAGTAACCTCCTTTAAATGATTGAAATCCTTCTTTAATTGTGTCTCTCCCGCCAAAGCCATAATAAACCCATCTATGCTCCCATTAGCAAGCATCTCCATGTTAATGACTTCCTTGTCAAAGGATTCATCGGAAACACAGACGATCACATTATATCCCTTGGTATTGGCAAATTGTTCTATTCCACGAAATACTGTTGTAAAAAAGTGATGTACAATGTCCGGGATGATGACCCCAATATTCCTGGTCCTTTTATTCTTCAGACTTATGGCAATATTATTGGGCTTATAGTTATACAGCCTGGCAAAGGCCTGAATCTTGTCCTTGGTATCGCGTCCAATCTCCTCGCTATTTTTTAATGCCTTGGACACCGTAGAAATAGATACATCTAATTCCCGGGCAATATGCTTTAAGGTGATCTTTTGTTTCAAGTAGAGTTGTTGCTTCGTTATTCAGGTAATTAAAGATACGTAAAGGGAGGAGATAAAATTCATTTTTTTAACATTCTTGTCCAGGCAATGTTTTGTTCAAATTCACTTATTTTGGGGGTTGGCAATGAAAAATTATTATATTTGTTTCGATTTCAATAAAAAACATACCCCATTTTTAAAGATTAATAGCATCTTGGAACTATAATTTGTTATATTGCCACGCATGAACGAGTTATTAACACGAAACCGTTTGCGTAGGTGGCTCAGACTCATGTTTTAGGAAATTAACAATTATTTTATATATGTTTAACGCTTGAATTAAATTAACTAAACTAAAAATTAACTCTTTATGAAGATTACACTACTAAAAAGCCTTATGTTGGTTGGAGCGATATTAAGCTTCGGATTGGCTAAGGCACAAGATGTATCAGGTACTGTTTCTGATGCAACTGGTCCGTTGCCCGGGGCCAGTGTTGTAGTACAAGGTACTACTAATGGTACTCAAACAGACTTTGATGGTAATTACAGCATAAGCGATGTAGGCAGCAACGCGGTATTAGTTGTTAGTTACATAGGATACAAAACACAGGAAATAGCGGTTAATGGGCGTTCTACTATTAACGTTGTCCTGGAAGAGGATGCTCAGGCATTAGACGAGGTAGTAATCATAGGGTATGGTTCTACAACAGTTAAAGATGCAACTGGGGCAGTAACAGCAGTTACCTCAGAGGACTTTAATGGCGGGGTCATTTCATCCCCTGAACAATTGATCCAGGGTAAGACCGCAGGGGTTAACATTCAACAAACGTCCGGTGAACCGGGAGCAGGTATCTCGATCAACATTCGAGGTTCCAATTCCGTAAGGGGTGACAACAACCCACTTTTTGTGGTAGATGGTGTACCCTTAGCTGCAGGTAATACAGCTCCAGGTGGAGACACCGGTGATGGAGGAAGTGCGGTAAGAAACCCGTTGAACTTCTTAAACCCTTCTGACATTGAAAGCATAAGTGTCTTAAAAGATGCTTCCGCAACGGCCATTTATGGTTCGCGTGGTGCGAATGGAGTTGTCATCATAACCACTAAAAGTGGAAAAGGCAGCGCTGGAGGAAAATTAGAATTTGCCTCATCCTTGAGCATTGCAACACCTGCTAACAGATATGATCTTTTAAATAGAGAAGAATTTTTAAGTGCCGTTACGTCTTTTGGTGGTGATGCATCATCAGTAGACTTTGGAAACGATACAGACTGGCAAGATTTTATCACCAGGACCACTGCTTCTCAAAATCAGAACATTTCTTATTCCAACAATTACGGAAAAGGGAATGTGAGAGCCACCTTTGGTTATCAAAAGCAATTTGGTGTGGTTGAGAAAACCAGCCTGGAGCGTATTACAGGAAGGTTAAATCTTACCCATAGGTTTTTAGATGACAAACTAACTCTAGGGTT
The DNA here is from genome assembly GCA_024639765.1 of Eudoraea sp. Lineage (GTDB taxonomy): Bacteria > Bacteroidota > Bacteroidia > Flavobacteriales > Flavobacteriaceae > Muriicola. The sequence goes on along the minus strand of JAHEHU010000006.1, from coordinate 52,319 downwards.
ACAAACAACCATCTCCAGGGTAAATGATGAAACTGCACCTTTAAGTGGTACTGCCGGATTCCGTGGAGATATCTTGGGAGCCAGTTATTCTGCTAACCCTACGTGGTCTACTAATCCAGGTTTCACGGACGGTGGTACACAGATCTTACCTGCTAACTTTTTAGCATATTCTCAGAACCAAACAAATACTAACAGGATTCTTGTAAATGGTTCTATAGATTATAAGTTTACTCCGGAATTTTCTGGAAAAATAAATATGGGTTATGATAAATCAGAAGGTGAAAACACCTCGGTTATTTCAGGTGACATTGAGAATTTTACCGGGATAGAAAATACGGGATTTGGCGTATATAATACCCTATTCCGTGAAAACCATTTATTGGAAGCCACTTTGACTTATAAGAAAGACTTCGGAAACTCTAATATTGATGCCCTTGTTGGATATTCCTTCCAGGACTTCAACGTAAGTGGTAGAAATGCCGCAGGTAGAGGGTTTGCCACTACAGAACTAAATCAAATGGGCGCAGACCTTAGAGAGACTGTAAACAACGCAGGAAATTCAATCACTGGTGCTTATCAGCAATATTTTTATGGAGAGAACACCTCTGGTTTACTGGTTAACAGGTTACAGCCCATTGTTGTGGCTGGAGAAAATGTAGGTTTTGGTTTTAACAAACTAGTACGAGGGATGGCTGCAGACACCTTTAATAATACAGACGAACTACAATCTTTCTTTGGACGTGTTAATTTTTCATTGAGTAATAAGTACTTATTCACTGCAACTGTAAGGGCGGATGGATCATCACGATTCGGACCTGAGAACCAATATGGTTATTTCCCATCAGGAGCATTCGCCTGGAAATTGAATGAAGAAGGATTTGTAGGAGATAATGTTTCCACTTTAAAACTTCGATTAAGTGGTGGTTTGGTAGGAAACCAGGAAGGGCTTGGATATGGTAATTTCGTAGCAAGACAGCGTTTTGGTGGATTAGGTGTTAATAATGATTTCACCGTTAACCAAAATGGTTTGGCTATCGTAGCTACTGATGTTCCCGATCTTAAATGGGAAGAGACCTTGAACCTTAACGTAGGTTTGGATTTTGGTTTTAACTCAGACAGACTTTCCGGTAGTATTGATGTGTATCGTAATGAAACGAATGATCTCTTACTAAGAACACCTCCTGCTGCTCCGGCAGTAGATCCATTCCAATTTGGTAATGTGGATGCTACCATTCTTAACCAGGGAATTGAAGTTGCCTTAGGGTATGATTTTGTTCAGACTGATAATACCACCTTCTCTGCTTCGTTTAACATTGCATACAACGAGAACGAAGTACAGGATTTCGGTAGTTCTATTAACACAGGAGCTATCAACGGACAAGGTCTTTCCAATGCTTTCGCACAGCGATTTGAAGCAGGAAGATCATTATTCTCATATTACATGGCCATCTTCGAAGGATTTGATTCTGCTGGCTTCCCTATTTATCAGGATGTTGATGGGAACGGTGTAGGTGATCCTATTGCTGACCAAACATTCGTTGGGGAAGATGCCTTACCGGATATCACTTCTGGTTTATCATTAAACTTTAGCAGTGGTAACTGGGATGCTTCGGCCTATTTCTCAGGTCAGTTTGGCTTCTCTGTATACAACAACACTGCAAACGGATTCTTTACCGCTGGTGCGATCAATAACGCGAGAAATGTAACGCAAGACGTTCCAGGGCTGGGAGAAGATGGAGGTGCCTCTGCGGATGTATCTACTCGATTCCTTGAAAAAGGTGATTTTGTGAGATTGCAAAACGCAACCCTTGGGTATAATGTGCCTCTAACTGGTGATGGCCTTTTCAAAACGTTACGATTATCAGTAACAGGGCAAAATTTATTCCTGATCACTGATTATAGCGGACTAGATCCTGAAGTAACAGTTGCAACTGGAGACCTTGGTTCTGGTGTGCCAACAAGAGGAATTGACTGGGCAGCGTTCCCAAACCCGAGAACAATAACATTTGGTGTTAATGCATCGTTTTAATTAAAAAAAATTGAATATCATGAAAAGAAATCAATTCAAAATTTATTTTCTAACCCTGGCTTCTGTAATAGGTCTAACTGCCTGTACAAACCTGGAGATTGAAGAAACTGATTCTATTATCAGTGAAGGTTTTCAGGGATTAGCGGATGCCTCTTCAACAGTGGATGAACTGTATAACCGAATATTAAACCAGAATCAAACTCAGGAAAATTTATTCGCGTTATCAGAAGTGACTACCGATGCCGCCTTAATCCCGACAAGAGGAACTGACTGGGGTGATAACGGCTTATGGAGGGTATTACACCAACATGCCTGGAATAGTGAGCATCTTTTTATCACTAATACATGGAATGATTTTAATGCAAACCAATTAATTGCCTCTCAGGTACTAGATTCCAGAAGTAACCCTTCTGCTACTAATATAGGAGATGCAAGTTTTATCAGAGCCTATAGCATGTGGGTAATTTTGGATAATTATGGGCAAGTTCCTTTTAGAGATGTGACACTACCTTCATCAACATTACCGGAAGTATTAACAGGTCAGGCTGCATTAGACGTCATTTTAGCGGATCTTGACCAGGCTATTGCAAACCTTCCAACACTTGCTGCCGGAAGTGGTGAAACGTTAAACAGAGCTGGAAAAGCTGCTGCCCGTTACCTTAAGGCTAAAGTTCTTTTGAACAAGCATATATATTTAGGAGGTAGCCCCGATTCTGGAGATATGGCAGAGGTGATCTCTTTAGTAGATCAAATTACAAGTGATGGATTTGCATTGCAAGCCGGATACTTTGATCTGTTTAGAAATCCGGATGATGCCGGCGGAAACACTGAAACCATTTGGTCAACAAATGCAGGTACTGCTTGGAAAATATTCAATGGCCTGCACTATAATTCAACTTCTGTTGAAGGTGGAGGATGGAACGGATTCAGTACCCTGGCAGAATATTATGATCTATATGAAGGAGATGCCGAGTTAAACAGATTAGATGCTAATGGAAACCGTATTGATGGACAAGAAGAACGCAGAGGTGGTGTGCCTCCAGGTGGAACTCCATTCACTGGTGCACCTGGTACATCCGATAATGGTGGATTTGAGAATGGTTCTAATGTAGGCTTTGGGTATTTAATTAACCAACAGTATGCCTTGGATGGAACAGCTTTGACTGATAGAGCGGGAGCTCCTTTGACTTTTAAGCGCGAATTTAAAGATGGTACAGGAGCTGTTAACTTCATTAATAACGACGAGACCACCGGTATACGTGTTATGAAGTACAATCCAAGATATGGTGGTTTTACTCCTCATGTCACACTATTCCGTTATTCAGATGCGCATTTAATGAAAGCCGAAGCCATGTTGCGTAGTGGAGGTGATCCTACTGCAATGGTCAATGAATTACGAGTAATAAGAGAAGCTACTCCGTTAGGATCTGTTGGTGAAACAGAGCTTTTGGAAGAAAGAGGACGTGAATTATACCAAGAATTGTGGAGACGAAACGATTTAGTTCGTTTTGGCCAATACAACAGAGATTGGTTATTCAAGGAGTCTTCTGAGGTTGGAAACGCAGCAAGAAATCTGTTTCCTATCCCAGCAGCTCAATTGTTGGCGAATCCTAATTTAGTTCAGAATCCTGGATACTAATTCTTAGATATAATAGTTATATAAACCCGGCCTGAGGCCGGGTTTTTTTATGCCTTATATGTATCTCCCTTCAATCGTCGCTTAAATTCTTTTGTAGGTATTCCCAGAATACCCTACCTTAATAATATAGGCAGATGTTCAGAGTATGTATTATATAGGCTATGATATTGGCAGTTCCTCCATCAAAGTGGCCCTTGTGGATAAGGAAACAGGCAAGGTTATAGGAATTCGAAAACAGCCCAACACCGAGATGACTATTCTTGCCCCACGAACTAACTGGGCGGAGCAAGACCCGGAAGATTGGTGGAACTATGTCTGTTTGGCCACTAAAGAACTTCTTTCTACCTATCAAATCGACAATAAAGCTATAGATGGTATTGGTATTTCGTATCAAATGCACGGTCTTATCCTTCTTGACGTAAATGGATCTAACTTACGGAATGCTATCATCTGGTGTGATAGTAGAGCGGTCAACATAGGTGAGCACGCCTTGAAAATTATAGGTAAGGATAAATGCGCAACACATCTTTTAAATGCTCCCGGAAATTTTACAGCTTCAAAACTTAAATGGGTAAAAGACCATGAACCCGATTTGTTCACGAAGATATACAAGGCCATGCTGCCCGGAGATTACATTGCATACAAATTAAGCAACACGATAACAACTACCCTGCCCGGCTTGTCAGAAGGAATTTTTTGGGACTTTAAGGAGAAGAAGATCGCAGAGTGGTTACTTACCTATTATGGCCTTACCAAAGATCATCTCCCGGAAGTTGTTTCTACATTCGGGCTTCAGGGAACCGTTTCTGCCAAAGCAGCTACTGAAACCGGCTTGGCAAAAGGCACTCCCATTCTTTATAGAGCAGGAGACCAACCTAATAACGCATTATCCCTGAACGTTTTTCATCCGGGTGAGATAGCTATGACCGGGGGAACCTCCGGTGTTATTTACGCCATAAGTGACAAGCTTAAAAGCAAGGAGATCTCCCGTATCAATAATTTTGCCCATGTCAACTATACCCCAAAAGATCCCATTCTGGGTAAACTACTCTGTATCAACGGAGCCGGAATACAATATCGTTGGTTGCGGGAAAATCTGAAAGTTGACTCTTATGATGAAATGAATACACTGGCCAGTACAGTGAATATAGGTTCGGATGGCGTTGTGCTTATCCCATTTGGGAATGGAGCAGAACGTATGTTGAACAACAAAAATATTGGAAGTAAGATCTTGCATCTCGATCTGAATCTTCACACAAAAGCACATCTATGCCGGGCAGCTCTGGAAGGCATAGCATTTGCCTTTGTCTGTGGAATGGAGATTCTTATGGCTGAAGGTATTCAACCAAAGGTTATCAGGGCCGGTAATGATAATTTATTTCAATCAGAAGTATTCTCTAACACCATTTGTACCTTAATAGGATACCCTATTGAACTATATAATACCACCGGGGCCGTTGGAGCTGCCAGAGCTTGTTCTATCCAAGATGGAGATTTCAAATCTTTCCGTGAAAATCTCCTAAAGAACGATCTTTTGCATACATTTTATCCGCTCAAGGATCCAATACCGTATCAGAAAGCATATCAAAATTGGAAAAAATTAGTAGAAAAAGAATTATAAATCAATATTATGGCACTTTTAGGAACTAAGGAATATTACAAGGGAATTGGCGATATACATTTTGAAGGAAAAGGATCGGACAACCCCCTGGCCTTTAAATACTACGATCCTGAACAATTGGTTGCCGGAAAGACCATGAGAGAACATTTTAAATTTGCGGTGGCCTACTGGCACTCCTTCTGTGGACAAGGTTCCGATCCTTTTGGAGCAGGTACCCAGAGCTTTCCCTGGGATGTACCTTCCGATCCTCTTGAAGCTGCCAAAGCCAAAGCGGATGCTGCCTTCGAATTTATTACAAAAATGGGCTTCGATTATTTCTGCTTTCATGATTTTGATCTTATCCAGGAAGGTGCTTCCCTTAAAGAATCAGAAGACAGACTTAAGACAATTGTATCCTATATAAAAGAAAAACAACAAGCCTCTGGTGTAAAACTTCTTTGGGGAACGGCTAACTGTTTTTCGAATCCTCGCTATATGAATGGGGCCGCAACCAATCCTAACTTCAATGTTTTATCGCGAGCTGGAGCGCAGATAAAGCTGGCCCTGGATGCCACTATGGAATTAAAAGGGGAAAACTATGTTTTTTGGGGAGGAAGAGAAGGCTATATGTCACTTTTAAATACAGATATGAAACGGGAATTGGATCATATGGGCCAATTCCTGGCCATAGCTCGAGATTACGCAAGAAAGCAAGGGTTTAAGGGGACCTTTTTTATTGAACCCAAACCTATGGAGCCCATGAAACATCAATACGATTTTGATGCGGCTACGGTCATAGGGTTTTTACATCAATACGATCTCCAGGATGATTTTAAATTGAATTTAGAATTTAATCATGCTACCCTGGCCAACCATACCATGCAACACGAAATGGCCGTAGCGGCTTCCCATAATATGTTGGGAAGTCTGGATGCCAACAGAGGCGACTACCAAAATGGTTGGGACACAGATCAATTTCCTAACAATTTATACGAAGTAACTGAGGCCATGCTGGTTTTTCTAAAAGCAGGAGGCCTACAGGGGGGCGGTATTAATTTTGATGCCAAAATCAGGAGAAATTCAACCGATATCGATGATCTATTCCACGCCCATATAGGTGGCGCAGACACGTTTGCTAGAGCTCTCATGGCGGCAGAAAAAATACTTACCATCTCTCCTTATTCACAACTTCAAAAAGATAGATATGCCTCCTTTGATGCCGGAAAAGGGAAAGATTTTGAGAGTGGAAAATTGAGTCTGGAGGACCTTTACCAACTAGCCCTGCACTCTGATGAAATAACCCTGCAAAGCGGAAAACAGGAAATGCTAGAAAATATAATCAATCAGTATCTGTAACGCATTCAAGAAAAAAAGAAAAGCCCGTCCTACACTTAGTAGTAGACGGGCTATAGTATTTAATTATTTGGCAAAGTAAATATAGATGCCCACAACGATAATAACGATGATCGCTCCAAACTGCTTAACATACTTAAACGGCGTTATTTCAACTTGTTTGGTGTATTCTTGTACATAAGGCGTTTCTCTTGGTTTCAATTTCCCTATAAGAAGCATTATGGCAATATTGGCAATGAACAAAATGGCCATCACATGTAAATAATGAGGATAAGCATCTGCCTGGATCAGCGCTAATTCTCCCGAATCCGTTATTCCCGAAGCCTTTGCATCCTCAAGGGCCGTATTTACAAACTTAGGTTGCAACCAGAACTGACTAATAATATACAATAAGGAACCTGAGATGATACCAATTTTTGCAGCAATAGCCGGTACTCTTTTGGTAGTATACCCTATAACAATGATCGTTAAAATAGGGATGCTATAAATACCGTTAATTTCTTGCAGATAATTAAACAAACTGCCCGCATTGGCTATCATTGGCGCAATGAACATGGCAGCCAGGGCCAAACAAACACCAAATATTTTTCCATATCGTACCACCGTTTTTTCCGGTGCTTCCTTATTTATATGCTGTTTATAGATATCAATACCGAACAAGGTTACCGAGCTATTTAGCACACTATTGAAGGAACTCAAAATAGCACCAAAGAGTACTGCTGCGAAAAATCCAATTAGTGGCTTGGGTAAAACGGCACGCACAAGCTCAGGATAGGCAAGGTCACTGGATGCCAGGCCACCTTCAAAATAATGATAGGCGATCATTCCCGGTAACACTAAAATTAACGGACCTAATATCTTTAGAAATGAAGCAAGGAGAAGTCCTTTCTGGCCCTCTGCTAAATTCTTGGCCGCCAGGGCCCTTTGTATGATCTGTTGATTGGTACCCCAGTAAAAAAGCTGCACCAACATCATTCCCGTAAATATGGTGGAAAAGGGTACTTCCTGCCCGGCCTCTCCGGTAGAATCGAATCGTTCAGGATTGGTAGTCATCAATGTTTCTAATCCTCCAAAAACACTTCCATCTCCTATCGCCATTAATCCAAAGACAGGGATCAGAATCCCCCCTACTATAAGTCCTATTGCGTTTATACTATCAGATACCGCTACGGCCTTTAAGCCGCCAAAAACAGCATAAATTGAGCCTATGATGCCTATACCCCAGATACAAATGACCAAAGCGGTTTTATCCGACACATTTAAAAGTTCCGGAACATTGAACATCCCGCTGATAGCCACAGATCCTGAATATAGGATAACAGGAAGTAAAACAACTACATATCCTGTTAGAAAAAGAGCGGAAGTTATGGTCTTTGTAGAAACATCGAACCGCTTTGCCAAGAATTGTGGAACTGTGGTAAGCCCTCCCTTAAGATACCTGGGCAAAAGAAAAACAGCCGTAATAACTATGGCAATGGCTGCCAGAGTTTCCCATGCCATTACAGATAATCCATCCTTATAGGCACTGCCGTTAAGCCCAACTATTTGCTCAGTAGAAAGATTCGTCAAAAGCAGTGATCCTGCAATTACGCCGGCTGTAAGACTCCTTCCGCCTAGAAAATAGCCGTCTGAAGAGGTTTCATCAGTAGTCCTTGTTGCAAAATAAGAGATAATGGCCACCATAGCGGTAAAGCCTACAAAGGATAAAATGCCTATCATGGTACAGGTTAGTTAGTTAGTTGCTCGTTTGTTTCCCTAAATATATTGGATTATTTTTTAACTACTCCCGGTATACCACATTAATCGATTTTTTGAACTAAAAATTGTCGCTGTTTTACAAAAACATTAGTACTGCTTATTTCCATCTTCCTCCCAGATTAAGTATCTTGTAGCCCTCTTAGAGAAGTATAATGAAAAGTATATTTAAGCATGTCTTATTGCTTGAAACACATTTCTACAGAAACCAGGAAAAAATCATTTATATCAAACGTATACCGTAAAGGGACATTTATAATGTCTCCTTATTTTTTTGTTTGAGGACATTTAGTAGTATAAAACATGACAGGACGTAAAAGATTCATTTTGGTAAGTCTTATTGGAGCCTTGGGGATCACAGTGAGTTGCACATCAAAAAAAGATAATATGGCGGAAGTATCGGAAAAGGCTCCTACCTTATATTCCCTGCTGCCTTCATCACAAACTGGTATATCATTTGTCAACAGTGTTGAAAACCAAAAGAATTTTAACATTTTTAAGTACCGAAATTTCTACAATGGTGGTGGGGTAGCCATTGGGGACGTAAATAATGATGGCCTTGCTGACATATACTTCACCGGGAACATGGTTAGCAATAAACTCTATCTCAATAAAGGTAATTTAACTTTTGAGGACATTACAGTTTCGGCTGGTGTAGAAGGAAATAAACCCTGGTCTACAGGAGTGGTGATGGTAGATATCAACCAGGATGGATTACTAGACATTTATGTCAGCAATGCCGGGAATATGAAGGGCAATAACCATGACAATGATCTTTATATCAACAACGGCGACCTTACGTTTACAGAAAAGGCAGCAGAATACAACCTGGCAAAGACAGGATTTTCAACCCATGCCTCCTTTTTCGATTACGATAAAGATGGGGATCTGGACGCTTATATTCTTAATAACAGTAATATTCCTGTAAGTAGCCTTGGATATGCCGCACAACGCGACGTTAGAGCCCAGGATTGGGAGGGCGTGCCAGATATCTTTAAGGGCGTTGGTGATATGCTTCTCCGTAACGACAACGGAAAATTTGTAGATGTAAGCGAAAAAGCCGGGATCTACGGAAGTCTTATCGGTTTTGGCCTTGGTATTATGATCACCGATATAAATAAGGACCTCTATCCGGATATTTATGTTTCAAACGATTTTTATGAACGGGATTACCTCTATATCAATAATCAGGATGGCACGTTTACAGAAGATATAAAAGGATGGACATCCCATCTATCTCTATCGGCCATGGGCATCGATATGGCAGATATCAATAATGACGGAAATGCTGAGATCTTTATCACGGATATGCTACCAGAAGCAGATGAACGGGTAAAATCAGTTATGGAATTTGATGGATACGACGTTTTTAGTTTAAAACAGGACAAAGATTTTTATCAGCAATATATCCAAAATACCCTACAACTAAATAATGGTAATGGTTCATTTTCGGAGATCGCCTACTATAGTGGGGTAGATGCCACCGATTGGAGCTGGGCCGGACTATTGTTCGACATGGACAATGACGGGTACAGAGATATCTTTATTACCAATGGGATCAACCATGATCTTACGGATCTAGATTTTGTTGACTTCTTTGCAAATGAGATCATTCAAAAAATGGCGTTAACCGGGCAAAAGGAATCCATAGATTCTATCATTAACAAGATGCCCATCAGACCACAACCTAATTACGCTTATAAAAACAACAAAGACCTTACTTTTTCAAATGCGAATAAAGACTGGGGCTTTGAATTGCCCACTATGTCTAACGGTGCTGCCTATGGAGATCTTGACAATGACGGGGATCTGGACCTGGTGATCAACAATGTGAATATGGAGGCCTTTGTGTATGAGAATCACACAGATTCTATGACGGAGAACAACTATATAAAACTAAAGTTTGAAGGTCCTGAAACCAACAAGTTTGCCATAGGAACATCTGTATACCTATACTATGATAATAATGTTGTCTTCCAGGAATTAATCCCTTCCAGAGGGTTTCAGTCATCAATGGACCATGAAATGACCATAGGGCTGGGAAATGCTGAACGCATTGATTCACTACGAGTGATATGGCCAGATGATCTAACGCAATTATCGCAAAACGTGGCCGCGGATCAGACCTTGATCTTTAAACACAGTGAGGCAACTACAAAATACAAACCAATAAAGCCGGAGCGTATTATTCCCCTATTACAAGAAGTTAAAAACAATACCCTGTTAGCCCATAAAGAAAATAATTACAATGATTTTGACTATGAAGGACTCATATACAAATTACTTTCTGAGGAGGGTCCTGCTTTAGCAGTTGGCGATATTGACGGAGATGGTAATGAAGACCTGTTTTTAGGAGGGGCCAGCGGCCAGCCAGGAATAATTTACAGACATCTTGGCAAAGGCAACATACGTCCAATACCGCAGCGTGTTTTACAGGAAGATCTGACCTATGAAGATACCGCGGCAGCTTTATTTGATGCCGATGGAGATGGCGATCTCGATCTGTTGGTGGGTTCTGGTGGTAATCAGGTGGGTGAGGAAATGACCTACCGTAACAGGTTATACTTCAATAGTGGAAAAGGTAATTTTATTCGCTCTACCGAAATTCTTCCTTCGACATTCAAAAATGTTTCTACCATTGCACCGTACGATTTTGATGGAGATGGGGATATGGATGTTTTTATAGGTTCCAGGAGTGTTGTGGGCACCTATGGAGTAGATCCCGATCATTTATTTCTAGAGAACGATGGCAAAGGCAACTTTAAAGATGCCACTGAACGCCTGGCATACGATCTGAAGGATGCCGGGATGGTAACCAATGCTGTTTGGGCGGATATGAATGGTGATGATAAAAAAGATCTGATTACAGTCTCCGAATGGGGAACCCCTAAAATATATAGGAATTCCGGGCGCCGATTGGCAAAAATGTCCTCTTCATTAGATAGTCTGGACGGGCTCTGGAATGTAGTTGAAGCAGCAGACCTGGACAATGATGGGGACAATGATCTTGTTCTGGGTAATCAGGGTGCAAATCTTCATTATAAACCAACATTGAAAAATCCGATGAAGATGTGGATCAATGATTTTGATGGTAATGGAACTATTGAACAGATCGTAACGCTACACGAAAATGGGAAAGACTACCCCCTGCATCAGAAAAAAGAACTTACGAATCAAATTGTTTCTCTTAAAAAGCAGAATTTAAAGGCCTCGGAATACGCCAAAAAAACCATTGATGAATTATGGCCACCTGAAATTTTCGATAATTCTATCATGAAAAAGTCGGGTATCTCAGAATCTGTCATTGCCATCAATGATGGTGGGGGCAAATTCCGTATTAAAGTGCTACCACCAAGAGTGCAACTCTCTTGTATCTGCGGTATCTCCTGTTCAGATGTTAATAACGATGGATATTTAGACCTCATCATGGGAGGAAATAATTTTGAATTCAAGCCACAATATTCCAGGTTAGATGCCAATTATGGCAATGTGCTGTTGGGAAATAAAGAGATGAATTATCAGTGGGAGGATTATACTAAAAGTGGATTTTTTATTAGAGAGGAGATCAAACACTTAAAACAATTTAAAGATCGCAATGGCAGTACTTTTGTCATCGCTGCTTTGAATGACGCACAACCTAAGATCTACAGGCTTAATGACTAAAACAATTTCATTTATTGGAGTATTGTTGCTTTTAATTGGGTGTGGTAACACGGGTGGTGATCTTTTTACCAATCCTGAATCGAAAGAAACCGGTATTTCATTTAGGAATGACCTAACAGAGACAAATGACCTCAACATATTAGACTATCTCTACTTTTATAATGGTGGAGGTGTAGCCATAGGTGACATTAACGGGGATGATTTGCCAGACATCTTTTTCTCTGGCAATCAGGTAAAGAATAAACTCTATCTCAATAAAGGCAACCTCGTTTTTGAAGACATTACAGAGAATGCAGGAGTTGCAGGAAATAGTTCGTGGAATACCGGCGCCATAATGGGCGATGTGAACGGAGATGGTTTTTTGGATATTTATGTCTGCGCAGTGGTAGGCATTAATGGTTTTGATGGCTACAATGAACTTTTTATCAATAATGGGGACCAAACCTTCACAGAAAGTGCAGCCCAATACGGACTCGACTTTGATACCTATAGTTCTAATGCCGCCTTTCTAGACTTTGACCTGGATGGTGATCTTGATATGTATCTTCTCAATCATGCGGTGCATACGCAGGAGTCTTTTGGCAAAGCCGATCTCCGATCAAAAAGAGATTTTCAAACTGGTGATAAGCTGTTGCGGAACGATGGGGGTTCCTTTGTGGATGTCAGTGAAGAGGCCGGTATTTACGGAGGGGTAAATGGGTATGGGCTTGGCGTTGCCATAAGCGACTTTAACCAGGATGGATATCCGGATATTTATGTGGGGAACGACTTCCATGAGGATGACTATTACTACCTGAACAATGGAGATGGTACGTTTACAGAAGAATTAAAAAAATATTTTGGACATACTACCAGATTCTCTATGGGGAACGATGTGGCGGATGTGAATCACGACGGATGGCCAGACATTCTTTCGCTAGATATGCTTCCCGAAGATGAAACTGTGCTAAAATCCTCAGAGGGAGATGATGATCTTCAGATCCAGAAGATGAGGATAAACCAATTTGGCTATCACTACCAGTTTACAAGAAATATGCTACAGCTAAACAGGCCCGGATACGGCTTTGAAGAAACAGCATTGATGAGTGGTATTGCTGCCACCGACTGGAGTTGGAGTGCCCTTTTTGCCGATTATAATGCAGATGGAGAACAAGATATTTTTGTATCCAATGGTATCCCTAAAAGACCCAACGACCTGGATTTTATCAACTTTGCGTCTGATGACCAAATAAAAAAGAAACTAAACAATACAAGACTAGTAGACCAACAGGCACTCGATATGATGCCATCCGGAGCATATCACAACTATGTGTTCCAGGGAACGGATAGTCTGAACTTCGTAGACCGATCATCGGATTGGATTGAAAAAGATACCCTGGTATCTGGTGCAACCGCCATGGGCGATTTAGATAATGACGGAGATCTCGATCTTGTGACCAATAACATTAACAATCTGGCTACGCTCTATATAAACCAGACCAATAGTGACGCTAATTATTTAAAAATTAAAATCAACTTTCCAGGAAATAATACATTTGGAATTGGGACCAAAATACTATCCTATCACAAAGGGAACCTTCAATTTAAGGAAATGTATACCGTAAGAGGTTTTCAGGCCTCCTCAGAGCCAGTGATTCACTTTGGATATGGATCTCATACCACAGTAGATTCCCTCAGGATCCTTTGGCCAGATAATACAACACAGCTCTTAAAAGATATCAATGTAAATCAAACCCTGATAGTGCAACCTAAGAATAATCTTGCATTCTCTTATCCCTGGTTGAAAACAAACAAAGACCTCCTCTTTAAAAAAGTGGAGGATAATATGGGAATACAATTTACCCATCAGGAAGATCCCTATGTTGATTTTAACCGTCAAAAACTGATCCCTTACCAAGTGTCAGACCGGGGTCCGGCCCTGGCTGTGGGGGATATCAATGGTGATGGTGAAGACGATCTGTTCTTTGGGAGCTCAAAGTTCCAGGCCTCTACCTTTTATATTCAAACAGCAGACGGATTTCTAGAAACACCGTTTCCGGAAGTTACCAATGATTCCATTACTGAAGATGTAGTGTCGGTTATTCAAGATTTTAATAAAGACGGCCTAAATGATCTATTTGTGGGTACCGGTGGGGCCGACTTTTTTAACCAGATGCCTCCCCTGCTGGATGCCTATTACCTGAGGTCGGACTCTACCTTCATAAAAAAGGATTTACCGGCGACATTTCAAAACGCGTCTGTTCTTGCTCCCTCAGATTACGATCTGGATGGAGATATAGACCTGTTTGTGGGCAATCAAATGATCACTAACGATTTTGGCAAGTATCCTGATTCCTATATTCTAAAAAATACCAACGGTTCTTTTGAACGCATAGCAAACGAGGATCTCGCCAAACTTGGAATGCTTACAGATGCCGTTTGGGATGATTATAACGGTGATGGCACACCAGATCTGATCGCAGTAGGCGAATGGATGTCTCCTGTTTTCTTTAAAAATGTGAACGGCACCCTGGTTAAGGACGACGTACTTGAAAATACAATTAACGGACTTTGGGAAAGCCTTGTGGCCTTTGATATTGATAAAGACGGGGATACAGATTATCTCATAGGAAACTGGGGCCTAAATACCAAATTTAAAGCTACAGAAGGTGCCCCAATGATAATGTACTATTCAGATTTTGACAAGAATGGAAGTACGGAGACCATTGTAACCACAGAAAAAAATGGACAATACTATCCTATTGAAGGATTGAAGGGACTTGCGGACCAATTGGAAAGTTTACGAAAAAAGTTTACTGCCTATAAGGACTTTGCCGGAAAGCCCATAGAAGAGATCCTGGAGAGAAACCAGGTAAAAGAGGCAACAAAATTTGAGGTCAATGAGTTGCGATCCGGATATCTGGAAAATGACAAGGGGAATTTTAAGTTTGTCCCATTTGCCCGTGAATTACAAGTAGCTCCAATAATGTCTTTTTTGAAATATGATTTTGATGGGGACGGGCTAGAAGAAATTTTAGCCGCAGGAAATTACTTTGGTGTAAAACCCTACCATGGAAGACTAGGTGGGTTTGCAGGAGCTATGATAAAAGGAAAAAATGATGTAATTTTGGGCGAGCAATTGGGATTAGATCTTGCGCAAAGATCCATCAGACATCTCAATATCCTTACCATACGCAACCAACCTTATTTATTGGCAACTTTTAACAATGAGAAAGTTCAGCTTTACCAACTTATAAACACAAAAGACGAATAGATGAATAAGTCACTCATTTTACTGGTTTTGGTGATGCTCAGTTGTCAAAAAGAAGAGGCACCTATAGTTGTCACTCCCCAGCAACTGCACAGTTCAATTGACAAAGTAACAGAGATCATGATCCATGATATCTTTTCTCCCCCTGTGGCGAGTAGAATTTATGCCTATCCCAATATTGCGGCATATGAGATCATTAGTCTTAATGATGACAGGTATACCTCATTGGTGGGGCAAATACACGAACTGACTCCCATCCCTGCTCCAAACACAGAGAAACTGGTTAATAATGCGTTAGCAGCCCTTATTGCCCATATGGATCTGAGTAGACGTTTAATTTTTAGCGAGGACAAAATGGAAGTTTTCCGGGATAGCTTATATGCAATCTGGATCTCTCAGAATGAAGATGAGTTTGAAGCTTCTAAGGAGTATGGCCTGCAAGTAGCAGATCATATTGGTGCCTGGATGGATAAGGACAATTACAAACAAACCAGGACCATGCCCAAATTTACGGTAAATACAGGTGAAGTTTCGCGATGGCAACCCACTCCGCCATCATATATGGCTGGTATTGAACCGCATTGGAGTAAAATAAGGCCTTTTGTTATAGAAACTGCAGATCAATTTAAGCCGGTTCCTCCTCCACCTTTTTCCATGGAAGAAGGATCTGATTTTTATAAGGAGGTACAGGAGGTTTATGATATTAGCCAGAGAATGACAGAGGAAGGTGATGATTCTGAAGAAGTTGAGATTGCCAAATTTTGGGACTGCAATCCTTACGTGTCCGTGACCAGAGGGCATTTGATGTTTGCTACCAAAAAGATAACGCCCGGTGCGCATTGGATAGGTATCACTAAAATAGCCTGCAAACAAACAGACAGCGATTTTGATAAGACCGTCTATGCGTATACCAAGACTTCCATGGCTATTGCAGATGCCTTCATCAGCTGCTGGGATGAAAAATACCGTAGTAACCTTATTAGGCCGGAAACACTGATAAATGAACATATTGATGAGAATTGGAAACCAGTGCTTCAAACGCCACCATTTCCTGAATATACCAGTGGTCATAGCGTAGTTTCGGGAGCAGCTTCTACAGTACTTACGGATGTTTTTGGAGAAAATTTTAATTTTAAGGATGATACCGAATTACCCTATGGCCTTCCTGTGAGAACCTTCTCTTCATTTAGAGAAGCCGCGGATGAGGCAGCTATTAGCAGAATGTATGGCGGGATCCATTATCGCGCTGCCGTAGAAATTGGGGTTAAACAAGGACGAGATCTGGGTTCTTTTGTAGTAGAAAACCTTTCCATGGAAAATAAATCACGATTAGCACAAAGCCAATAAATTTATGAAGAAAGTTAGTCTGTTCCTCTTGTTTTTAATTCTGGGGGGGATATTTTGGTATGTATTTGTTTACCCCTATGATTATTTGGTTACCATGCAGGTCAGGGCAAATATCGGCACCATTAATCAAACGGTTAAGCTATGGAATACTAGCC
Source organism: Eudoraea sp. (assembly GCA_024639765.1). Lineage (GTDB taxonomy): Bacteria > Bacteroidota > Bacteroidia > Flavobacteriales > Flavobacteriaceae > Muriicola. The sequence continues at coordinate 35,528 of JAHEHU010000006.1, read as the reverse complement.
TGGACAACTCAGAATTAACATCGGATGATGATCTAACCAGTATATCTCAAAAGTTACATTTTAACGATTCCACACATATATATGATTGGGATATTAGTGAAGAAAATGATTCTATTACAAAGATCAAGATCTTTACAAAGGATAGTGCTCATTCGAAAATCAATAAAATCAAGATACCGTTCTTTGAGACCGATTTTGAAAAACGAACCAAGAACACACTGCAGGGATTTTCGAAACTCCTCGCAGAGGATCTAAAAAATAGTAAGGTAAAAGTTGTTGGTGAAGGAGAAATAGATTCTACCTATTACGCATATGTGAGCAACAAGACCACACAGTTCGGTAAAGCCGGTGGCATGATGAGAGATTTTCCACTTCTGGACCCATTCTTAGTGAATAATGGTGTGGAATTAAATGGGAAGCCTTTTATTCAAATTACAAGATGGGACATGGCAAAAGACAGTTTGGAATTTAGGTTTTGCTATCCCATCATCAAGAACGATAGCTTGCCACAACACCCAGACCTCAAATATGGTTTTCGGAAGCAACAGAAAGGTTTAAAGGCCATCTATAATGGAAATTATATAACCTCAGACCGGGCCTGGTACGCACTTTTAGACCATGCAAAAAGAAACAATATAGAGATTACTGGCTTACCGGTTGAAATTTTTTACAACAATCCCAATACGGGAGTCAATGAAATTAACTGGAAAGCAGAGATTTATATGCCTTTTTCTAACAAGGAATGAAACGTTTTTTACTCTTCCTTATCTGCATTTTATGTACTGGTTGTGCTCATTATGGACAGCTTACCTTTATTTGTAAATTACCTAAGAAATTCGATGAAAATTCTGGCATTGTAACCCTAGAAGATGATAAGATATGGCTTATAGAAGACAATGGTAATGATGATGCTATTTATGAAGTAAGCACAGAGGGAAAACGATTAAGAGAATTCGAAGTAAAAAATGCAAAGAATATTGATTGGGAAGATCTTACCAAAGATGAAAAGGGCAATCTATATATAGGTGATTTTGGGAACAATGATAACGATAGAAAAGATATGGTGATCTATAAAATCCCAAATCCCACTAAAGAGCCCGGAGATAAAATAGAGGCAGTAAAAATCAATTTTAAGTATCCCGAACAAAAGCAATACCCCCCTGTATCTTCAAAAAGGAAGTATGATACGGAGGCGCTCTTCTATTTGGATAGTGTGCTTTATATCATTACCAAGGACCGGAGTAACCCTTTTGCTGGCGAGGCATTACTTTATACTGTTCCTGCGAAAGCAGGCAACTATAACGCCACGCTGGTAGGTACTTTTAAAACTTGTGATACATTATCTACCTGCCAAATCACCTCAGCGGCTATTTCACCGGATAAAAAAAAGATAGTGTTATTGGGCTATGGTTCACTTTGGATAATTACAGAATTCGATCTGCCCAATTTTTCTAAGGGAAAGGTCCAATATATAGATCTTGGGGTACGAACACAACTAGAAGCTGTCTGCTTCAAGGACAATACCACTATTCTGCTTTCAGATGAAAAAAATCAAATCTTAGGTCGAAATCTTTACTCCTTTTTACTGCCCTGATCTGGTGCTTTGTTAAGAGATTAGCATCCAAATCTTTTCATTATTGAGAAGAAAAATTCACTATGTTCCCCACTTTTTAGATATTTATACAAATTAACCCTATGTCATCCAATACAAGGCTTAGCAGGGCCTATAAGAACGCCCAAACGTTGCTCTTTGATGATTCGTCTAAATTTATCTTCTTCAGTGACTGCCACAGGGGAGATAATAGCTTTGCAGATGATTTTGCCAATAACAGGAATGTCTATTTTCATGCTATCAGGCATTATTACAAGGAAGGGTTTCAGTATTGCGAACTGGGGGACGGAGACGAACTTTGGGAAAATTTACATTTTGAAGATATTTTTGAGGCCCATAAGAATGTTTACCAGCAACTTAGGGAATATCATTTGCAAAATCGTTTGCATATGATTTGGGGAAACCATGATATGGTTTACAAAGATCCTTCTTATGTGAAAAATCATTTGGGTAGTTATTTTGAGCCCATCGATGAATCTAAAAAAGAACTTTTTAAGGATATCACCTACCACGAGGCACTTATTTTAAAACACCGGCATTCCGGCCAACAAATATTCCTGGTCCACGGACATCAGGCCGACTGGTGGAATTATACTTTTTGGCGCTGGGCACGGTTTTTAGTACGAGTATTATGGAAACCTTTACAGGTATGGGGCATTGCAGATCCCACAAGTCCGGCGAAAAACTACAAAGAACTTATTAAAGTAGAACGGCGCATTAAAAAGTGGATCCTGAACAACAATAAGCTATTAACCATTGCGGGGCATACTCACAGACCACGGTTTGCTTCCCCCGGAGAAATTCCTTTTTTTAACGATGGCAGCTGTGTGCACCCCAGAAGTATTACCGGCATTGAGATCACAAATGGGGCCATTGTATTGATCAAATGGCACATAGCCACTAAGGAAGATGGTACACTCCAAGTTGTCAGAGTAGTACTGGAAGGTCCAAAAGATCTTAAAGATTACATATAACAAAAGATCCATCTCCAGACCTAGCCCCACCTTGATCTGTTAAGAGATGAATCTTTTAAAATATTTTCTTTATTGAATAACAAAGTTGATCGGGATGCTGTAGGGTACCGAAACCGGTCTTCCCCTTTGCTTTCCTGGTGTCATCTGTGGAAGCGTTGCCACGATCCTATGGGCCTCTTTTTCCAAAGATCTGTCTGGGCCCCGCATTCTTATGCCCCCAATATTACCTTTGGAATCTATAAGAAACTGCACAAATACCCTACCCTGAATACCAAGTTCCAAGGCAGATGGCGGATAGGTAAATTCCTTGTTGATATGCTCTTGTATCTTTTGGTTAAAGCAATTTTTTCGTTCCTCATTAGATTTGGCTGATTCACATCCGGGAAATATAGGAACATTCTCGATCACCGCGAAAGGAACCGTAATTTCTTCATCTTCTTCCCCTACCTCTACGTCGTCTACATCTATTACTGCCTCAATTACCGTCTCCTGACTAATTTCAGTACTTTCAATAATAGTTTCTTCTATTTCCTCAGTATCTTCTACAACCTCAATTACTTCTGGTGCTGATGGAGGAGGTGGAGGAGGAGGAGTTTTAATCATTTCTGTGATTGGAACATCCTCTTTTAGGTCATCCACGGCCATTACCATATCCATGGTTTCACTCTCTTCGGGATAGGTTTTATATTCCAATGCCCGCCATGTTAGGAACAAGACAATAGTGAGCCCAATAACAAAATAAAGGCCACTATTTCTATTTAAATCGAATTCTGGGTTTTTCTTGACTTGCATGATATTGACTTTTATTACCTTGAAATTAAAGCCAATACAAAAGAATTACTATGACATTTGTCAGTTTTTTAAAAACCTGATTGTAAGCCTACTAATGGTTTTCTACAAATAAAAATTAGGTAGAAGACAACAATACCTCATCAAAATTAACGCCTTCTATGGGAACTATCAGTTGCTGTTCTTGATCCCATTCTATCCTCCTGCCAAGCTTATATGCCAGGCCGGTCATATGCGCAGAAATAGCCTCATCAAAACCTTCATTTATACCACAACTCAAGGTTCCTCCATTGCGGATACAACTGAGCCATTCTCTTAAATGAAGATAGGTAGAGTTCACCCGTACACCATCTATATAGGTCCACATAAGTCCCTTATCTGCAAAGTATTGAGAGGTAGCAGAAGAAACTGCATCTGGCATATTTGCTCCTGGATTATAATGATAAATTGGCACATTAGGTTTCATTTTTCCCTCCTCAATCATGGCGGCATACTTTGTAGAACCATTATCTGGCCATACGGTAAGATTGTTACCCAGTTCCATGGAACCATCATGACCCATTAGAATCGTGGGCCTGCTAAATCCATTGCCAAGGGTTGCGCTATAGGTAAAAGCCATTCCTTTTTCCTTTCCTTTAGGCTGACTACTGCCCGTACTAAAATCGGGAAATTCCATATTTACCTGTAGCACATCTGGTACGTTTCTACCATCGTTGTGGGTGTAAATACCTCCGGAAGCGGTAACACTAGTTGGTATTCCCATTCCCAATACACAATTTAATCTATCATAATCATGAGTGAGCAGATCGCCAGAAAGCCCAGAACCATAGGCCCACCATTTTCTCCAGCGGAAGAAATGATTTTTGTTGAATGGGATCTTAGGGGCGCTTCCCAAAAAGAGGTCCCAATCTATGGTTTGTTCATTTGCCTTTTCGTGTATGTCATAATTCCATGCACCATTATCATCATTTCTGTTAGTGAATGTTTGTATGATTGAAACATGACCAAGAACTCCTTTCTTTACAATATCATTTGCTGTTTTAAAACTGAGGGTCTGCCTGTGTTGATGACCTACCATTAACAATGCTTCTGAATTTTCAGCAGCATCCCGAAGTTGATAGGTTTCCTCAATGGTATGTGTCATTGGTTTTTCCACATATGCATGTACATTATTATTAAGTGCTTCTATGGCCATAGGGGCATGCCAATGATCTGGTGTTGCAATGATAACAGCATCTACTTCCCCACTCTGTATCATTTCCTGATACGTGGTAAAACGTTTTACGGTATGCTCTGGTGTAGAAAATGAAGCGATGACATGTTCGGCTCTAACATCAAAGACATCGCAGACAGCGGTCATTTGAATGTTTAATTTCTCCTGATCCAGAAACTCCTTTAATTGTGTATTCCCAGTGGTTTCCTCCTCCAATTTCATTTCATCGAGCCAGTCTTGTGTTGCAAACCCCAAGGCCCTGCAAAGTTGTTCTCCCCGTATACCAAAACCTATGATCCCGAGACGAATTGGTGAACCTCCTATCTCCGGAAGTGCTGAAGGCAAAGAGGGTTGAATTTTCAATTGTTCTAATATTTCAGAGCGGTCTTTGCTTTTTACCAATGCGTTAGCCGTTCCTGCCCACCATATAGATCCCAGGATAGGTAAACCGCCTAATCCTTTTAATACATCACGTCTTGTCCATTTCATAATTGTGGTGTTTTTGCAGTGTTAGTTTTTTGATGTTTTAAATACCCTAAGCCAAAATAAGACCCTGTAGGGTATTGATAAAGCACCCATAATGCAGCTAATTCTATCAAGTTCTTATTTACAAACCAATAACTTCCTTCAACATTAAGTTGTTCTAACCAGGGAAAGGGAGGATGGGCAAAATAATACATGCCCAAAAGAACCATGCCCGCCAAAGCACCTAATTTTTCATACATCCCAAGGATGAGGGTGATCCCAACAAAGATGAGTGTTATCATATTCAGCGTGTCTACCCATCCAATTATGGACTCATTTGTCAGGGAGATAAACAGCCAATCAAAAGGTCCCTGAGCCGTTGCCAGATAGCCAAAAGCCGTCCAATCGGGATTAAATAGTTTAATCACGCCCTCGTAGAGGAAGTGCCATCCTATCAGGATCCGCAAAAACACTAAACTCTTGGTTAGTGATTCTTTTTGAAGTGTTCCAGTCATTATTTTATGATTTTGAATTCATATAAAAGTTCTCATCTGCCCATAGCAAATGTTGAAAGCAGTACTGTAGAAAAAGCCCAAAGCTATTGTCTAAACAAAAGAAATACTATGATTTTTATCAGTTAAAACCCTATTAGCAAATAGATCTAAAAAATAAAAATTTTTACTCTTAGGTGGACTTAAACACGCTTTGCCAGGGTCCTTATGGCATAGATAAAATGATCTAATTCTTTAGTTGTGGTATAAACATTTGGTGTTATCCTGCAACCTTTCACATTATCCTGGTCAATCGCTACGGTAAATACCTTAAACTCATCTATTAAGCTCTTTGAAAGGTCTGAAGGTTTCATTCCATTTATACCGATATTGGCAATACCGCAGCTGCGATGTTCTTCAATTGGTGTATTGATCATCACATTCTGAGTTCCTCTGAGCTCATCGGACCAATAGCGCTGCAAAAACCTCAACCGTCGTTCTTTTCTTTCCATTCCTATAAGATCCAGATAGTCCATAGCGTCATTTATGGTAAGATCTGTATGCACAGGATGAGTACCTATATGGTTCAATCTTCCGATATCATCTTCCTCCCGGTGATGTTCGGCCAAAAGTGGCCATATCTTAGGGATGTTCTTTTTGGCAACAAAAAGTATTCCCGCGCCTAAGGGAGTACTAAGCCATTTGTGAAGGCTGGAGCCGTAGTAATCACATTGCAGTTCGGATATATTTACCTCAATATGTCCCACGCAATGCGCTCCATCTACCATTACCTCCACTCCATGGCTATGAGCCATATCACAAATCTTGCGGATCGGCAATATCTGGCCAGTGATGTTTACCATATGACATACCATCAGCAATTTCGTCTTGGCAGTGATCTGGGATTCGTATAAAGTCACTATTTCTTCGTCAGATTTTGGGTGGTTTGGTATTGAAACCGTTTTATTAACCACTCCATATCTTTTTGCAATAAGTTTAAAATGCTCCCGCATGGCACCGTAGTCCTGAACTGCAAAAATGGCTTCATCTCCCACCTTCCAGGGAAAGCCGCCTATAATCATATCCAGTGATTCTGTAGTGTTCCGGGTAATGATCAATTCATCAGAATTACACCCAACCAGGTTGGCCAAGCGGTTTGCAATGCGTTTTTTGTTATCCCATTGTACCGTCCGCATATAGTAAGAGCCTTCATAATTAACCTGTTCTATATGCTTATGAAATTTCTCAATGGTAGGAATGGGAGCTATGTTATAATAGCCATTTTCCAGGTTTATATAATCTGGTTTTAGGGCGTAATCTACCCGTATACGCTGCCAAAAATCGTCTTCATTCGTTACATCATATGATAATGCAGACTCGGAAGTTCCCGCCGCGAGTTGGTAAGGCAAAAAAGGCGTAATTACTGCCGCCTGTCCTATTTTTCGTAAAAAAGATCTTTTATCCATATGGCCCAGAGTGTACTACAAGATAAAAAATAGATCCCTTATATGTCTTTTCAAATTGTATATTTATTACTTCAAGTAATTTAAAGAACCTCCAAAATAGAACCATGCCTTTAGTTATTGTCATTATTGGGATCCTAATTCTATTTTTACTGATTGCCAAGTGGAAGCTCAATCCCTTTATAACATTTATTCTGGTTTCTTTATTTGTAGGCATTGCCGAGGGTATGGATCTGGATACGGTTGTTACTTCTATTGAAAATGGTATTGGGAACACCCTGGGATTTCTGGTTATGATCCTTGGTCTGGGTGCCATGCTCGGTAAATTGGTGGCTGACAGTGGTGCCGCACAACGAATTACTTCCAAATTGGTAGAACGATTTGGTCGTAAGTATATTCAATGGGCTGCTGTACTTACAGGTTTTATTGTGGGCATTCCCCTATTCTATTCTGTTGGATTTGTAATTCTGGTACCCCTGGTTTTTACAGTTGCGGCCGCAACCGGTTTACCCCTGCTGTATGTTGGCTTACCTATGCTTGCCTCCCTTTCCGTGACACATGGTTACCTCCCACCCCATCCTGCACCTACTGCTATTACGGTAATGTTCAACGCAGATATGGGCAAAACACTGGTTTATGGAATATTAGTGGCAATACCTGCGATCATAATTGCAGGACCATTATTTTCCAGGACCTTAAAAAATATTAATGCTACACCCCTAAAAGAATTTGTGAACCCCAGAATACTTACGGATGAGGAAATGCCAAGTATGGGTATTAGCGTTTTTACAGCCTTATTACCTATTATTCTTATTGCCTTAGCAACTTTAGCCGATTTATTGTTGCCAACTGACTTTATGTTTAAAAATATAATCGCCTTTATAGGGAATCCTGTAATAGCGATGCTTATTTCAGTTTTGGTTGCAATCTATACCCTGGGGTTAAGACGAGGGAAAAAAATGACAGAAGTGATGGATTCCGTAGGACAGTCTATTTCCGGTATCACTATGGTTCTATTGATCATTGCAGGAGCAGGCGCCTTAAAACAGGTTTTAATAGACAGTGGTGTTAGTCAGTATATTGCCGATCTTCTCAAAGATTCTTCATTATCGCCTTTGTTTTTAGCCTGGCTTATTGCCACTGTAATAAGAGTATGTGTAGGGTCAGCAACAGTCGCCGGACTTACAGCTGCGGGCATTGTTTTACCTTTAATTGACGCTACAGGAGCCAGTCCCGAATTGATGGTCCTGGCGATAGGGTCCGGGAGTTTGATGCTTTCACATGTGAATGACAGCGGTTTTTGGTTGTTCAAAGAGTATTTTAATCTGTCTGTTAAAGATACCTTGCGAAGCTGGACACTAATGGAAACGACGGTTGGAGTTGTGGGTCTTCTTGGAATTTTGATTTTAAACCAATTTATATAACAATAACTATGGATAAAACTCCTTCACAACGACTCAAAGAACTTGGATTGATCTTACCTCCTGCACCTCCCCCTGCAGGCGTGTATAAACCCGTTTTGGTAATAGACGGATTTCTTTATGTTTCAGGACAGGGACCAATGCAAAATGATGGTTCCTACATCACCGGAAGAGTGGGAGATGATATGAGCCTTGGCCAAGGTAAATTAGCTGCAGAACAGGTAGGACTCACCATGCTCTCTACCATTCAAACCCACTTTGGGAGTATAGATCAGATCAAGCGAGTAGTAAAGGTGTTAGGTATGGTTAATTCAGCTCCCGATTTTGGCCAACAACCCCTTGTCATAAATGGTTTTAGTGAGTTGATGGCCGATATTTTTGGTAATGATCTTGGGGTGGGTGTTCGTAGTGCCGTAGGGATGATACTGCCTGGGAATATTCCCGTCGAAATTGAAGCCATGTTTCAACTACATTGAAATAATCAATTATGAATGAATCAGCCTGGTATCAAATAGATAATACAGAAAGTATTAATTCTCCCACGCTCCTACTGTATCCCGATAGAATTGAAAAAAATATCCAATTAATGGTGGAAATGGCAGGAAGTCCGGAAAGACTTAGGCCTCATATCAAAACTCATAAGACAAGAGAAATAGTTGATATGCAAATGTCATATGGGATACATAAATTCAAATGCGCAACCATAGCCGAAGCAGAACTCTTAGGGCAATGTGGTGCACAAGATATTCTGCTGGCAATACAACCTGTTGGCGCAAACATTTCCCGATTCTTCCAATTAATAGCTAAGTATCCGGGGTCTTCCTTTTCAACAATTGTAGATAATGCCAAGGTTATTGCACGTATTTCTGATGAGGCAGCCTCCAATAAAATTAAAGTCTCCCTATTTCTCGACCTGAATACAGGGATGAATCGTACAGGTATAGAACCAGATACAAATGCAGCTGCCTTATGCAGGTTAATATCTGAAGATCCCAATTTAATTTTTAGAGGACTTCACGCCTATGACGGACATATCCGGGAAACCAGCATAGAGGATCGAAAGGAAGTATGCGATGCGGCTTTTGATCTCGTATCTAACTTAAAAACCGACTTAGAAAACAACGGGATTACCGTAGAAACTCTAATAATGGGAGGGTCCCCAACCTTTCCTATCCATGCGCAGAGACAGGAAGTAGAAGTAAGCCCCGGAACAACCCTCTTATGGGATGAGCGGTATTCCAGCTCTTTTCAAGACATGAAATTCTTACATGCTGCTGTTTTACTTACCAGAATTATTAGTAAGCCCAAACCCGATGTAATTTGTCTGGACCTTGGACATAAATCAATTGCACCGGAAATGAATTTCCCAAGGGTTAAAATTTTTGGATTGGAAGATTGCGAGCAGATAGGACAAAGTGAAGAACATCTGGTCCTTAAATGCCCGCCCGGTAAGATTATGGAGGTTGGTGATATTTTCTATGCGATACCGATGCATATTTGTCCTACGGTTGCAAAATATCCTAAAACACTTATTGTAGAAAATAGTAAGGTCAAAGATTCCTGGAAAGTTGCCGCAAGGGACCACAGCCTTGTTATATAAAATACATTTATGTTGATTTTTGATGCACATCTCGATCTTGCCATGAATGCCCTGGAATGGAATCGGGATCTTAGTTCTTCAGTGGAAGAGATCCGAGAGAGGGAAGAAGGAATGACAGACAAACCAGATCGTGCAAAAAACACGGTTTCCCTGGATGCCATGCGAAAAGGAAATATCGGTATTTGCGTGGCCACTCAAATAGCACGCTATTCCAAAAAATCTAATCCTCTGCCTGGCTGGAATTCACCTCAACAGGCATGGGCCCAAACACAGGGTCAGTTAGCATGGTATAAGGAAATGGAGGCAATTGGGGAAATGACCCAAATTACGAATGGAACACAGCTAGATGATCTTATTGCTATTTGGAGCCAAGATTCTTCAGACAAAAAGCCTATTGGGTATATACTTAGTCTGGAGGGGGCAGATTCTATTGTATCCCTTACGCATTTGGAAAAATCCTATGAGCGGGGATTAAGAGCCATAGGGCCTGCACATTACGGTCCGGGAACATACGCCTTTGGAACCAATTCTGTGGGGGGCATAGGGAGTAAAGGAAAAGAATTATTACGAGAAATAGAACGCTTGCATATTATTCTGGATGCAACCCACCTTTGTGATCAGAGTTTTTGGGAAACAATGGATGTCTATAACGGTCCTGTATGGGCCAGTCACAATAATTGCAGAGCACTGGTAGACCATAACAGGCAATTCTCTGATGAACAGATCAAAGAATTGATCAAGAGAAAAGCAGTTATTGGAATGGCCCTTGATGCATGGATGATGGTCCCAAAATGGGAACGTGGCCATTCAACTCCACAGGCCATGGGTGTTACCTTAGATACTATGGTAGACCATATAGATCATATTTGCCAACTTGCCGGTAATTCACTTCACGTAGGAATGGGAACCGATCTTGATGGAGGGTTTGGCAAAGAGCAATGTCCGGCTGATATAGACACCATTGCCGACCTTCAAAAAGTGACTGCATTACTGGCTGCAAGGGGATATTCCCGGCAGGACATAGAAAATGTGATGCATAAAAACTTTATAGGTTTTTTAAAACGCACCTGGAAGGACTCATAAAGAATCCATACTTGCATTCAGTAACTATGCAATGATTTTCTCTTCCCTGAGAAATGTATCCAGATTATCGGCAATATCGAAACACCTGCTCACTTTTTCTGCACCTTCACAATATCGGGATGACAGATCATGCGAATGGCAATTGAACCCGGCTAGATTCACCTTTTCAAATCGCTGATTGAGTTTTATACAATGACCGTACATCTCATCAATCGTTTCATTTTCATCTGTTTCTATCCCATTTTTGGCAAGATATCCTTTCAGGAAACTCTGAATGGCACTTTGAGCATTTTTGCAAACCAAAAAAGAAACCACATCTTCCTCTGGTCTGTACAACTCTTCACTTGCCTGTTTCATTTTACCGATTGCCTCGTCAAAATATTTATTAGCTAAAACTTCCATCTTATTTTAATTTTTAATTTAACAGAATTAGGCATACTTGTAAATATTCCTTGCCACAAAGTAATATGCTCTTACATACTTCTAAATAGTTCTAATCGTTCCCATTTAGTAGTTACTTCTTCCTGTGCTTGTTTTAATAGTTCTTCTCCTAATTTTGGATCGTCTTTAACAACCCTTGTAAAACGAGTTTCCATATACATGAATTCCTCTAAGGGTTTGGTAGGTTCTTTAGAATCTAGTTTAAACTTCTTCCCTTTGGGTTTAGAAGGATCAAATCTAAAGAGTGGCCAATAACCCGTCTCTACCGCCCTTTCCTGGTGCATTGCGCCTTCTTTTAGATCGTAGCCATGTTCTCCGCAATGCGAATAAGCGACAATCAATGATGGTCCCGGATATGCGGCTGCCTCTTCCATGGCTCTCAGTGTTTGCATATCTTTTGCTCCCAGTGCCACTTGTGCCACATAGACGTTTTCATAGGAAACTGCTTGCAATGCCAAACTCTTCTTTCCGGTTCTTTTTCCCGATACGGAAAACTTGGCGCTGGCCCCCAGAGGTGTTGCTTTGGACGTTTGGCCACCTGTGTTAGAATACACTTCTGTATCCAAGACCATTATATTAATATCTTCTCCGGAAGCAAGAACGTGATCTACTCCGCCATATCCTATATCATAGGCCCAACCATCGCCCCCTAAGATCCAAACAGCTTTTTTCCTCAGGTATTCGGTAAGATGCATCAACTTTTTGGCATCAGGAAGGTCCTGATGTTTGGATAATATCTCTTTGAGTTCATCCAGATGTTTAAATTTCTCTTTTCGTTGAGATTCATCATCCTCCGGATTACTAAGAATGGCTTCAACCAGCTCCTTGCCCACTTTCTCCTCAAGTGATTTTAATAATCCGACGGCTATCTCTTGTTTTTTACTCAATGCTAGTTTCATACCAAATCCGAACTCCGCATTATCTTCAAACAAGGAGTTGGCCCATGCTGGTCCCCTGCCTTCTTTATTCTTTTTATAGGGAGTAGTTGGTAAATTCCCCCCATAAATAGATGAACAGCCGGTTGCATTCGCAATCAGAATACTATCTCCGAATAATTGGGTCAATAGTTTTATATAAGGAGTTTCTCCACACCCCGAACAGGCTCCTGAAAATTCAAATAATGGTTCCAGGAATTGAGAACCTTTTACATTCGTTATTTGCAATGCGGTACGGTCATAGTCCGGAAGTTTTGAAAAATAATCCCAATGTGTGTTTTCTACCACATCGTTCTCCAGTTTCTTCCTCATATTGATGGCTTTAAAATCCGGGATCTCCTTACTTTCAGCAGGACAAACAGCCACGCAAAGATCACAGCCCGTACAATCTTCCGGGGATACCTGAAGTATGTAAGATTCTGTTTCTTTTGTAAAAGGCCTGCCTTTCGCCGGACTCCTTTTTAGGGACGCAGGAGCGTCTGCCAGTATTTCATTAGGCACCACCTTTGCGCGGATGGCAGCATGCGGACAAATGACAACACATTTGTTACATTGGGTACATAATTCTTGAGAATCCCAGATAGGGATAAAGTCGGCAATACCACGTTTTTCGTACTGCGTGGTTCCTGTTGGGAATGTTCCGTCTATTGGAAAATAACTTACAGGTAATTCATCGCCTCTGCCCGCAAGGATCTTACCCAATACCTCTTTAACAAACGGATCGGGTTCTCCAGACATAATAGATTTTAATCCCCTGTCATTAGTAGTTTTTTGTGGATATGTTACTTTTTGGAGATGTTCAAGCGATTTATCGACCGCATTAAAGTTCATTTTAACCACTTTATCCCCTTTATGGGAATATGATTTTACAATAGCATTCTTAATTTTTTCAATAGCTTCTTCCTGAGGTAAAATACCAGATATTGCGAAGAAACAAGTCTGAAGAACCGTATTGGTTCTTTTGCCAAGTTTGGCCTCATGTGCCACTTTGGTGGCATCTACCACATAGAAATTCAATTCATTTTCAATGATCTCTTCCTGCATGATCCTCGGTAATTTATCCCAAATTTCATCGTTGCTGAAAGGTGAATTCAACAAGAAGGTACCTCCTTTTTTGATATGATTCAGTATATCGTATTTCTCAATAAAATTAAACTGATGACAGGCTATAAAATCAGCTGTATTGATCAAATAAGAAGAGAAAATAGGTTGTGGACCAAAGCGTAAATGCGATATGGTTTGTGCCCCTGCCTTTTTAGAGTCGTACACAAAATAACCTTGAACATAGTTATCGGTAGTATCCCCAATGATTTTAATGGAGTTCTTGTTGGCCCCTACGGTTCCGTCTGAACCAAGGCCATAGAACATACAATTAAAGGTTGTTTTTCTGGTTTTGAAGACGGGATTATAATCCAGACTAGTATGCCCCAAATCATCATTGATACCTATAGTAAAATGGTTTTTGGGTTGTTCTTTCAATAGTTCGTCATAGATTCCTTTTACCATCGCAGGATTAAATTCTTTGGAAGACAATCCATATCTGCCTCCTACAATAGTTGGCATTATTCGCTGGCTTTCCACATAAGCAGTAACCACGTCCAGATACAGCGGTTCTCCTATACTTCCAGGTTCTTTGGTTCTGTCTAAAACGGCTATTTTCGTTACGGTTTCCGGTAATTGCTTAAGGAAGTATTCCATGGCAAATGGACGGTATAATCTAACGAACAATGCCCCTATTTTTTCGTCTTGTTCAACAAGGGTTTCAACGGTCTCTCTTACAGCACCTTCTCCAGATCCCATAATTATGATTACTCTCTCTGCTTCCGGATGTCCCACATAGTCGAATAGATTATAGCGGCGACCTGTATGTTTATAAAACGTATCCATGACCTCTTTAACTACACCTGGCACCTTTTCATATTGAGGGTTGGCAGCTTCGCGTGCCTGAAAAAATACGTCCGGGTTCTGTGAAGTACCCCTAATGACCGGGTGGTCTGGGTCCAAGGATCTGTCTTTATGTTCCATGATCTTATCATCTGGCATCATGGCTTTGATGATATCGTCTGGAATGGCATCTATTTTTGAGATCTCATGAGAGGTCCTAAAGCCATCAAATATATTCAAGAACGGCACACGGGTACGAAGGGTAGCCACCTGAGCGATCAACGCGAAATCCATCGCCTCCTGCACAGAACTTCCGAACAACATGGAAAATCCTGTTTGCCTGGTGGCCATAACATCAGAATGATCTCCAAAAATAGAAAGGGCATGAGTAGCTACGGTCCTCGCAGCTACGTGGATAACAGAGGGTAATAATTCTCCGGCAATTTTGTACATATTAGGGATCATTAATAATAAGCCTTGAGAAGCGGTAAACGTAGTAGTTAATGCTCCTGCCTGCAATGAACCGTGAACTGCTCCCGCAGCGCCTCCTTCACTCTGCATTTCAACAATTCTTGGAACATTACCCCATATGTTCTTCTCCCCTTCTGAGCTAAAAACATCTACATGCTCTCCCATGGGGGAAGCCGGTGTAATAGGATAAATTGCACAGACCTCATTGGTCTTGTGGGCTATTCTGGCTACAGCCTCATTAGCATCGCATATTAGTTTTGGAAATTCTTTTTTCATGACGGATAAATTTCAATTAAGACCCCTTATTTTATAAACTCCACACTACAGAAATACGCTGGAAGGTTACTATTCCATTTTACTGAGAATGAACGTCTTGTAATTAGTATATTGGGCTAAAAGTAGCATTACTAACGAGGGTAAACTATGACATTTATCAGTTCCTAAATTCATAGTATAGGTGTTCTTCTGGTTCAAAAAATGATTCATAGGTTTTCTGGCAGTAGTCAACAACACCAATGAAATGCTACTTTTTTTTAAATAAAAAAACCACCCTCTATTTAACATAAATAAAGGGTGGTGATTTCAAATTAGATAATGGTACAGAATTACCGGATATCTACAAATCCTGCAAGTCAAATTATGCACTCCAAAATGTTATTCACCATGCAACCAGGCTTTTTTGTCAAGGAGCTGCTCTTCAGATTCCACATGATCCTCATCTGGAACGCAACAATCTACCGGACAAACAGAGGCACATTGCGGTTCTTCATGAAATCCCTTACATTCTGTACATTTGTCTGGTACAATGTAATAAAACTCATCTGAAATAGGTTCGTTCTCTGTATCTGCATCCATTTCTGCTCCTCCTGGAGTTTTAACCATTCCGCTTAAAGCCGTTTCATCTGAAAAAGCCCATTCCTGGTCGGGTTCATAAATTGCATTGTTAGGACATTCTGAAATACAAGCATCGCAGTTTATACACTCATCTGTAATTATGATAGCCATTTTATCTAATTTGATTAAATATACACAAAAATAGAACCCAACTTATTGATGTTAAATGATAAAAGTCATGTTTACTTGATTTTGTAGAATTTAAATTTGATCTTTATATATCTACGGTACATAAGAACGTACCTTGGATCCAAACACGATTTTCATGGATACGAAAGTTGATATACAAGAAGAAATACTAGAGGCCGTAATAATTAGATTTGTAGGGGATTCTGGAGATGGAATGCAACTCACAGGAACACAATTTTCAGACACTTCGGCCATGTTCGGAAACGATGTGGCAACCTTTCCAAATTATCCTGCTGAAATAAGAGCACCCCAGGGCAGCCTTTATGGTGTTTCTGGTTATCAGGTCCATATAGGAAGTGTGGAAATAAGTACCCCTGGTGATGAAGTAGATCTTCTGGTAGCGATGAATCCGGCGGGATTAAAAACAAATTTACATTCTGTTAAACCAGGTCACACCATTATTGTGGATACCGATTCTTTCTCCAAAAAGAATTTGGAAAAAGCGCTCTATGAATCCAACCCGCTTGAAGACAACAGCCTGGAGAATTACAGGGTAATTGAAGTGGCCATGACCTCTCTTACAAAAGAAGCTTTGAAAGATGTGCAGGGATTAGATAATAAGGCTATTACCAGAAGTAAGAATATGTTTGCTCTAGGGATGGTCTACTGGATGTACCATCGCTCCACTGAACATACCATAGAATTCTTTCAAAAGAAATTCAAGACAAAACCAGCGATCATTGAAGCTAATACCAAAGTACTCAATGCCGGCTATTATTTTGCGGAAACCTTAGAACTGATCCCTAATGCCTATACAATTTCGCCCGCAAAAATGGAAGAGGGTACGTACAGGATCATTATGGGGAATACAGCCACTGCCTGGGGGTTCCTGGCTGCAGCTGAAAAGTCGGGAATGGAACTATTCTTAGGTTCTTATCCCATTACGCCCGCCTCGGATATTTTACATGAATTAGTAAAACACAAACATTTTGGAGTAAAAACATTACAAGCCGAAGATGAAATTGCAGGGATAACCTCGGCCATTGGTGCTTCATTTGCCGGTGACCTCGCCATAACCACTACTTCAGGACCCGGTTTGGCGCTAAAAGGCGAAGCCTTAGGCCTGGCAATGATGATCGAGTTACCACTTGTAGTAGTAGATGTACAGCGGGGAGGACCTTCAACAGGATTGCCAACAAAAACAGAGCAGTCAGACCTTTTACAAGCCATGTATGGAAGAAATGGGGAAAGTCCTTTGATCGTTATTGCTGCGAGTACACCTGCCAATTGTTATAATTATGCCTATGAGGCGGCGAAACTCACTCTGGAGCATATGACCCCTGTACTTTTAATGACAGATGGATATATTGCAAATGGTTCTGCTCCCTGGAAAATACAGTCGGTCAATGAAATGCCCGATATAAAAAACATGCGTTTAAAAGAATTCAAGGAGAATTATCATCCTTATGAACGCGACAAGGATTCTTTGGCAAGGTACTGGGCCGTTCCTGGCACCCCCGGTTTAGAACACCGGGTAGGGGGTCTGGAAAAGGACAAAGTTACCGGCAATGTGTCTTATGTGCCAGAGAATCATGAATATATGACCCACATTAGAGCTGAGAAGGTTAAACGGGTACAGAATTTTATTCCGGATCAGGAAACAGAATTTGCAGATTCTGGTGATCTTCTGGTAGTTGGTTGGGGAGGCACCTATGGCAGCTTGCATTCTGCCGTTAAGCATCTTAATGAAGAAGGCTATACCAATATCGGATTTGCACATTTTCATTACCTGAATCCCTTGCCAAAAAACACAGAGGAACTTCTCAAAAGATTTAAGAAGATAGTCTTCTGTGAATTAAATACCGGACAATTGATTAAAATATTTAAAGCCAATTTTACTGGCCATGAATTTCTTCAATTCAACAAAATACAAGGCTTACCCTTTGCCAACAATGAACTAAAAGAAAAATTTAAACAAATCCTGTCATAACCATGGAAGCAGCTGTAAAAGAATATACATACAAGGATTTTGCCAGTGATCAGGAAGTTAGATGGTGTCCCGGTTGTGATGATTATGTGATTCTGCGATCTGTACAAAAAGCACTTCCGGAAATTGGGGTCAATAAAGAAAATATCGTGTTTATATCCGGTATAGGATGTTCGTCCCGCTTTCCGTATTATATGGATACTTACGGAATGCATGGCATTCACGGAAGGGCGACGGCCATTGCATCTGGAGTAAAACTTGCCAATCCTAAACTCAGTGTTTGGGTCATCACCGGTGATGGGGATTCTATGGCTATTGGGGGCAATCATTTTATTCATGTGCTTCGAAGAAATCTGGATCTGAATATCATTTTGTTCAATAATGAGATCTACGGTCTTACAAAGGGACAATTCTCCCCTACCTCCTTGGTTGGGCAAAAGACAAAATCATCTCCATATGGCAATACTCAACCTCCATTTTCTGCGGGAGAACTGGCCCTGGGAGCGCAGGCTAGGTTCTTTGCCAGAATTGGTGGAAATACCCCCAAAGAAATGACCGAAGTTTTTATTGCTTCTGAAAAGTATAAAGGGACCGCCCTGGTAGAGGTTTTGCAAAACTGCCCTATTTTCAATGATGGGTGTTATGCCAAATACACTGATAAAGCGGTCCGTGAGGACAGACAACTTTTTGTGGAACATGGACAGCCCATGATCTTTGGAAAAAACAAGGATAAGGGATTAATACTGAAAGGACTTCGGCTCGAAGTAGTGACCATTGGTGAAAACGGAGTGGAAGAATCTGATATCCTTATACACGACGCAAAAGAACAAGATCCTACCTTACACCAAATGTTAGTGAGGATGGAATATCCCATGGTTACAGGAATTATCCGAAGTTTTCAGGATGTGACCTTTGAAGAAAGGGAAGACGCCTTAACATCACAGGTGAAAGCGAATTCTGCTTTCAGGAAGACGGATGATCTATTCTTTTCGGGGGATACTTATGAAATTAAGGGATAACTGAATTATTGCATATGGGCTCAGAAGCCATTATTGTATTTTTTATTGCCGGCGTGGTACTGGTGGCCGGAGCGAATTTTCTTTCGAACCTCATTTCACCAAAATCAGATAGTGAAGCAAAACGTGCGCCTTATGAAAGTGGAATGACCACTATTGGCCCCACCTGGGTTCAGTTCAAGGTAGGGTACTACCTTTTCGCAATCTTGTTTTTGATCTTTGATGTGGAGATAGCTTTTCTGGTGCCCTGGGCAGTTGTTTTTAAAGGAATAGGGGCTATTGCATTTATAGAAATAATAATCTTTTTATTCATACTGGGTTTGGGTCTATTATATGCCTGGAAGAAAGGAGCATTGAAATGGGAGTAAATAAAACAAATGAAATACCAGAGGATTTCCCCGGAAAAGTGATTCCGGCCGGGAATGGAGCCAATGTGGTTGTAACAAACCTCGATAAGATCATCAATTGGGGAAGATCCAATTCCCTTTGGTCACTTTATTTTGGGACCAGTTGCTGTGCCATTGAAATGATGCAGACCGGTGCGGCCAGGCACGACTATTCCAGATTTGGGTTCGAAGTAGCCCGTCCCTCCCCCAGACAGGCAGACCTTATCATTATTGCTGGCACCATCGTAAATAAGATGGCCCCGGTACTCAGAAGACTTTATGAACAAATGGCAGAACCGAGATATGTGATTGCCATGGGTGCTTGCGCAATCTCAGGAGGCCCCTTCTTTTACAATACTTATTCCGTGGTAAAAGGGGCAGATCATGTAATCCCTGTTGATGTCTATGTGCCGGGATGTCCCCCAAGACCGGAGGCCCTTTTGGAAGGCATGCTTATGCTGCAGGATAAGATCAGAAAAGAGAGCAGAAAAGATAAAAAGGATCCCGTAGAGGGTTTTGATGAAGGCTTATAAATTGTGAACCTATGACCAACCTGGAATTGCAAGAATTAATAGGAAACTGGGAATTCAACCTCGAATTTTCAGAAGAAGAATCCCAATTTCTGAATATCCATGTCCCTGCTGAACACTTGCATAATTTTATGTTCAGGTTTAAAAGCGATCCTGAAACACAGTTCGATTATCTATTCTGTCTGAGCGGGGTAGATTGGGGAGAAAAGCTGGGGGTCGTCTATCATTTGGAGTCAACCACAAAAAGACATATGGCGGTAGTGAAAGTAGCAACAGAAGACCGTGAGAATCCCACATTTGAAACTGTTTATGATATATGGGCTACGTCCGAATTTCACGAGAGGGAAGTGTTCGATTTCTTTGGAATAACGTTTAGCAACCATCCCAATCTTAAACGACTTTTTTTAACGGAAGATTGGATCGGATACCCACTCAGGAAGGACTATGAAGATGAAACAAATATGATCCTATACTAAAGAAAAATGGAAACCGAAGTTGTACATACCAATTTTAAGTCTGAGGAATACTTCATCAATATGGGGCCTCAGCATCCTGCTACTCATGGAGTACTACGGCTTCTATTAACCATAGACGGGGAGATCATTAAAAAAGTAGAGCCAGATCTTGGGTATATCCATCGTTCTATTGAAAAAATGTGCGAACGAGACAGCTATCAGCAAATAGTGCATCTCACAGATCGCATGGATTACCTCTCAGCAAACATTAACAATGAAGCAGTTTGTTTGGCAGTAGAAAATGCTCTCCAACTAGAGATCCCGGAACGGGTTAAGGTCATTAGAACAATTATCGGCGAACTAACCAGAATTTCTTCGCACTGCCTCTGGTGGGGTGTGATGGGTATGGATGTAGGGGCACTCACCACCTATTTCTATGGTTTCAGGGATCGGGAAATGATCAATGATATCATGGAAGAAACCTGTGGGGCCCGCTTAACCATGAATTACAATGTTCCTGGTGGACTTATGTTGGATATTCACCCCAATTTCGTAAAAAGGGTAAAGGAATTTGTTGCCCATTTCAAAACAAAACTCCCGGAATACGATCGTTTATTGACCGGAAATGTCATTTTTCAAAAACGAACGGTAGGTGTAGGCGTTCTAAGTAAAGAAGACGCGATTTCTTTTGGTGCTTCAGGTCCGGTTGGAAGGGCCTCAGGGTATTCCTGCGATGTGCGTAAACACCATCCTTACAGCGCCTATGATAAAGTGACCTTTACCGAAGCCCTAAAAACAGAAGGTGACACTTATGCACGATACCTTGTTAGGATACAGGAAATGTGGGAGTCCTTATCTATCATAGAACAGTTGATAGATGTCATTCCTGAAGGTGAACACAGAGTAACCACCAATGCTGTGATCAAATTACCAAAAGGAGAATACTATCAAAAAGTGGAGACTGCCAGGGGTGAACTGGGTGTCTATATCATTAGTACAGGAACAAAAAATCCTTATCGGCTTAAATTCAGGTCGCCGGGATTTTCAAATTTATCATTATTAAACCATATCGCCGTAGGCGGGAAAATAGGGGACCTTGTAGCCACCATGGCAACACTAGACCTTGTTATCCCTGATATTGACCGTTAAAATAATCTAGATGATCCTATTAAGTATCACAGAGAACATTCACAATTGGCTATTCAGCGTTATGCCCGCCGGTGTTGCCAGCATTGTGGAAATGGTCTTAATAGCCATCGTCTATCTAACCGTATTTGCTGTTGCCGGCTTGTTCCTGGTGCTTCTGGAAAGACGGGTAGCCGCATGGTTCCAGTTAAGGATAGGCCCCAACAGGGTAGGCTTTCAGGGCCTCTTACAAACGATGGCCGATGCTATTAAATTACTCACCAAGGAACTGACAGGGACTGATAGGGCTGACAAGTTTCTGTATAACCTGGCTCCATATTTTGTGATCATTTCAGCACTTATGGCCCTGGCTGTTATCCCTTTTTCCAAGGACTTCCATGCCTTTGATATTAATATTGGCTTATTCTTTTTAATCGCAATTTCTTCTATAGGCGTAATTGGAATCCTGTTGGGGGGCTGGAGCAGTAATAACAAATTTGCCATTATCGGCGCAATGAGGAGCGGAGTGCAAACGATAAGTTATGAACTCTCTGTTGGATTGTCATTGTTGACCATGGTGGTAATTACAGGAACCTTACAACTTTCAGAGATCATTGAAATTCAAAAAAGTGGATGGCTTATAGTCCAGGGCCATATCCCTGCAATTATTGCCTTTATGGTCTTTATGATCTCCGGAACTGCAGAAACCAATAGGGCCCCATTCGATATGGTTGAAGCTGAATCTGAACTGGGTGCAGGCTTCCATACTGAATACTCAGGAATGAAATTCGCTTACTTTTTCCTGGCAGAGTTCATCAACATGTTTATCATAGCAGCTATTGCCGCAACGGTCTTTTTTGGTGGATGGTTGTCTCCTTTTGGAATCACGGAATCTATTCCAGAACTGGGCGTATTCTGGTTTTTGATTAAAACCATGGTATTGGTCTTTTTAATGATGTGGTTCCGATGGACCTTCCCACGACTGCGTGTGGATCAATTGTTAACACTAGAATGGAAGTATTTGCTCCCTATTAATTTAGTGAACATCGTACTTATGGCAGTATTGGTATGGCTCAATTTAACGATAAGATGGTAATACTATGAGTTATTTTTCTGACATCTATAAAGGAATAAAAACCTTGCTCACAGGTATGAGTGTTACAGGTAAATATTTCATCACCTCTAAAAAAGGAGCCATCACACAACAGTACCCGGATAACAGGGATACCTTAAAAATGTTCGACCGTTTCAGAGGGGAGGTCATCATGCCCCACAATGAAGAAAATGAACATCGTTGTACAGGATGCCAGAAATGTGAGATTGCTTGTCCAAACGGAACTATTGAAATTATTTGGGATCGGGGTATAGATGAAGAAACCGGAAAAAAGAAAAAGAAGATAGACCAATTTGTCTATCACTTAAGCATGTGTACCATGTGCGGCCTTTGTATTGACGTCTGTCCAACAGATGCTATTGAATGGGGGCAAAATTTTGAAAATTCGGTCTATGACCGCACTGCCCTTACCAGGGTACTCAATAAACCAGACTCTAAACTCATGAAGGGAGTGGAAGACTAAAACCATGGAAAGAATCATTTTTTACATCCTTGCGGGTATCATAATTGCCTTTGCGATTGCCTCGGTTTCGAGTCGAAAAATGCTGAGGTCTGTCATCTATCTGCTCTTTGTACTCTGCAGTATAGCCGGGGTCTATTTTTTAATTGACTATAATTTCCTGGCCGCCATTCAACTGACCATTTATGCAGGGGGAATCATTGTACTGATTATCTTTTCCGTACTCCTGGTGCATCACATCGAAATGCGTTTGGAAATTGCAAAACCTTCTAAGCAAATTGTTACTGGTCTTATTTGTTTGCTCGGCCTTGGTGTTTTTCTGTTTACCCTGTATTCACATGATTTTCAGGTGATTGAAAATACGGCAACCACTAAGGTAGCTGACATTGGCACAAAGCTTTTAAGCTACGAGGAAGGCGGATTTATACTGCCTTTTGAAGTAATAAGTGTACTGCTATTGGCAGCCATGATCGGGGCAATAGTGATTGCCAAAGGAAATAAATTATCTGAAAACAATAAAACGGCCTAATGATCGCAGGAATTACCATATATGAACTATTGACCGTTACCTCAATTTTGTTTTTTGTAGGTGTCTATGGATTCATCACCCGCAAAAACCTTATCTCCATTCTGATCTCAGTAGAATTGATACTCAATGCCTCTGTGATCAATTTTGTAGTGATCAACAAATACATGTACCCCGATATGTTACAGGGAGTACTGTTTTCAATATTTATAATTGCGGTTGCAGCAGCCGAAACTGCACTCGCCGTATCCATCATTTTTAATCTGTACAGACAAATAAGTTCTGTAGAGGTAAAGGATATAGAGACCATGAAGTATTAAAGAATTCATATTATGAATTACACCTTTGTCCTGTTAATCCCCTTGATCCCTTTAGCGGTATTTCTGTTATTGGGGTTGTTTAATCAGAAAATAAAGCCGGCGGTCTCTGGTCTTATCGGTGTATTTGGATTAGTGCTCTCCACCGTTTTCTCTTTCTACACGGCCTTCCAATACTTTTTTATCATTGGAAAGGATTCCGGGGTATTCCCTGCTCTTGTCCAGAAAATTACCTGGATGAATTTTACAGACACCCTACATATTGATATGGGTATTCTAATAGATCCTATTTCCGTGATGATGCTGATAGTGGTGTCTACTATCTCATTGATGGTCCACATTTACAGCCGTGGGTATATGAAAGGTGACGAGGGGTATACCAAATTCTTTGCTTTCCTTTCATTATTTACTTTCTCCATGTATGGCCTTGTATTAGCTACCAATCTTTTTCAGATCTATATATTTTGGGAATTAGTAGGGGTCTCTTCATATTTATTGATAGGATATTATTACACCAAGGAGTCTGCAGTAGCAGCTGCCAAAAAAGCGTTTATTGTGACCCGTTTTGCAGACCTGGGATTCCTTATCGGAATCTTGTTAATAGGCTTTAATACAGGTACTTATGATTTTGAAACGCTCAATAATCCGGAAGGGAGCGCTATCCTTAACTGGGCCTCCACATCCTTTATGGGATTGTCTGTATTGTCCTGGGGTTTAATTTTGGTTTTTATAGGAGGAGCAGGAAAATCGGCCATGTTTCCGTTGCATATATGGCTTCCGGATGCCATGGAAGGACCTACGCCTGTATCTGCGCTAATTCATGCAGCTACCATGGTGGTAGCGGGTGTGTTCCTGGTGGCCCGTTTGTTCCCAATGTTCTATTTTGTAGAAGAAGGATTTACGCTTCAAATTGTAGCCTTTGTGGGTGCCTTTTCTTCGCTTTTTGCTGCTATAATTGCCATCACCCAGACCGATATCAAAAGGGTATTGGCCTATTCAACCATGTCCCAATTGGGTTATATGATGCTTGCCCTCGGTGTTTCTGGATACGAAGGACATGATGGTCTTGGTTATATGGCTTCCATGTATCACCTATTTACACACGCCATGTTCAAAGCCCTGCTATTTCTAGGTGCCGGTTCTGTGATACATGCGGTACATAGCAATTACCTGAAAGATATGGGGGGGCTTAGAAAATATATGCCTATCACAAACATCACCTTTCTTATTGCTGCCCTGGCCATTGCAGGTATTCCTCCCTTTGCAGGATTCTGGAGTAAAGATGAGATCCTGGTAGCAGTCTATGAACACAACAGCTTTCTTTATGCCATAGGAATTATAGTCGCAGGCCTTACAGCTATTTATATTTTCCGTATCTACTTTGGGATCTTCTGGGGACCAGACAAAAGCTATGAACATGCACCCAAGGAATCTCCCGTCTCTATGACATTTCCTTTAATTGTTCTTGCCCTTCTCAGTGCCACGGTCGGTTTTATTCCGTTCAGCAACTTTATTAGTCCAAATAGAATGGGCTTTGAAGGCCATATGAACATCCCACTCGCGCTAATTGCTGTATTGGTAGGAGTGATAGGTATTGCCATTGCCTGGGTATTGTATAAAAAAGAAAACGGGCTGGCAGCCAGAACAGCAGAACGATTTGGGGTCTTTTATACCTGGGCCTATCACAAATTCTATCTGGATGAGGTTTACCTATTTGTAACCAAGAATATTTTGTTTAAGGGTATTGCCGCCTCTGCCGCCTGGTTCGACCGGAATATTGTAGATGGAACCATGAATGCCATCGGAAATTCAACGGTAAGGGTCTCAAACAAAATCAAAGGCATGCAATCTGGAAGGATACAAGACTATGCCATGGCCTTTGTCAGCGGAATAGTATTGCTGGCTATCGTTTTTATATATGTATGGACTAATTAAGATGATCTCTATGGATATATTATCGCTTTTTATTATTGTCCCCCTGTTAACGGTGCTGGCATTACTTTTTGCCAATGATCTAAAAAGGGCGCGAATCATTGCGATGATAGGAAGTATCCTTCAACTGGCAATGTCTGTTAATTTGCTCTTTGCCTATTTTAAGGAAAGGGCTGTGAATGATGACATTATGGTCTTCACTCGCGATCTAGTTTGGTTCAAGGATTTTAACATTCATTACAGTGTAGGGGTTGATGGCATTTCGGTTGCCTTGCTCTTGCTGACTTCCCTTGTTGTCCTGGCAGGCGTTTTTATATCATGGAAGATGAAAGAATTGCCTAAGGAATTCTTTATTTCCTTAATTATTCTGTCTACCGGTGTTTACGGGTTCTTTATTTCGCTCGATCTGTTTACCATGTTCGTGTTTTTCGAAATAGCAGTAATTCCAATGTTCCTGCTTATTGGTATCTGGGGTTCCGGTCCACGGGAATATGCCGCCATGAAATTAACGTTGATGTTAATGGGAGCCTCGGCTATTTTGTTGGTTGGTATCTTGGGTATCTATTTCAATTCTGCTGCCGATGGTGGGGCTTTGACGTTCAATATCCTCGAAATAGCCAAAGTGAACATTCCTGTAGAGGCACAAAAGTTATTTTTCCCCCTAACCTTCATAGGCTTTGCGGTGATAGGAGCCTTGTTCCCCTTTCATACCTGGTCCCCGGACGGGCATGCCTCGGCACCAACAGCAGTTTCTATGCTGCATGCGGGAGTTCTGATGAAACTAGGAGGATATGGGGTCTTTAGGGTAGCTATGTACCTTTTGCCGGAGGGCACCCTGCACTGGTCCTGGTTCTTTATTGTCCTTGCTGCCTTTGGCGTCATTTACGGAGCTTTTGCGGCTATCAGGCAAACAGATCTTAAATATATTAATGCCTATTCTTCGGTTAGTCATCTTGGACTGGTTTTGTTTGCATTATTGATGCTTAACAAAACGGCATGGAACGGTGCCATACTTCAATCCTTGTCTCATGGTTTTATGACGGCATTGTTCTTTGCATTGATAGGGATGATCTACGGAAGGACCCATACAAGAGATGTAACCAAATTAGGTGGACTGTTAAAGGTAATACCCTTTATTTCTGCCACCTATGTTATTGCGGGTCTCGCTTCATTGGGATTGCCAGGTTTTAGTGGCTTTGTAGCAGAAATGAACATTTTTGTTGGCGCATTTGAACATGCTGAACTTCCCTATCGCATTGCAACCATTTTTGCTATTTCAGCCATTGTAGTTACTGCAGTATATATATTACGTGTGGTGGGGATCATGTTGATGGGTCCTGTTAAAAATGAATCATTTTTGGCAATGGAAAAAGTTACCTGGTATGAGAAAACTGGCATATTGCTAATGCTTTTGCCTATTATAGGAATTGGGGTTGCTCCTCTATGGCTAAGCGAAATGATATTAAAGAGCATACAACCCTTTATCCAAGGTGTATTATAAAAGAAACGTTTCATGGAGATCGATACTTTTTTACTGTTAAGACAAGAAATTTCACTACTGGCCATTGCACTGCTCTTGCTTATAGTTGAAATTTTTATCTCCGAGAATAAAAAGAGCCTTGTAATACCTTTAGTCATCTTTCTTTTTGGAGTACATACACTTCTGGGATTTTTACCAATGGAAGACGGGTCACTTTTTGGGGATATGTTCCGGACAAATGGGATGATCCACTTCTTCAAGAATATTTTAAACCTGGGTGTACTGATAGTAATGTTGCAGGCTGCTGACTGGGTGAAAGAAAAAATAGTCGCACAACACAGGGGAACTGAATTTTTCATTCTGTTATTCTCTTCTTTATTGGGAATCTATTTTATGGTATCATCCGGCGATTTTTTAATGTTCTATTTGGGATTGGAATTGTCAACCTTGCCATTGGCTTCCCTGGCCGCTTTTGAAATATTTAAAATGAAATCGAGTGAGGCGGGGATAAAGCTCATTCTGTCATCGGCATTGGCCTCGGGGATATCTTTGTTTGGTATTTCACTATTATATGCCACCTCAGGATCTATCTATTTTGCCGATATTATGGGATCCATAACAGGAAATGATCTCACAATTTTGGGTATGGTACTCTTTTTTGCCGGACTGGCATTTAAAATATCCCTGGTGCCATTTCATTTCTGGACAGCCGATGTCTATGAGGGCGCCCCTATTTCCATTGCATCCTATTTATCCGTTATTTCCAAAGGGGCTGCAGTATTTATATTGATGATCTTGCTTTTTACCGTTCTTAAACCGCTGATGCAGTATTGGGAAAACATGATATATGCACTTGCAATTCTCACTATGTTTATTGGAAATTTGTTTGCATTGCGTCAACAGAATATGAAGCGGTTTCTGGCATTCTCTTCCATAGCACAGGCCGGGTTTATCCTTCTGGGGTTGATCACGGGTACACAACTTGGTACAGCAACCGTCGTTTATTTCGTATTGATCTATATTTTCTCAAACCTGGCTGCCTTTGGGGTGGTTCAGTCTATCTCATTACAGACAGGAAAAGAAAACATGAAAGATTATGAAGGGCTTTATCGTACAAATCCCAAATTGAGTCTGGTAATGATGTTAGGCCTTTTCTCCTTAGCGGGAATTCCCCCTGTAGCAGGTTTTTTTGGTAAATTTTTCTTATTTACGGCGGCTGCAAGTAAGGGGTATTATCTATTGGTCTTTCTGGCTGTAGTTAATGTAACCATTGCTCTATACTATTACCTGTTGGTAATACGGGCCATGTTCTTAAGGACCAGTGAAGAAGCCATTCCCTTTTTCAAAAATAAGATCTTTATGAGATTAGGACTTATAATCACGGTTGTTGGCATTTTATTGCTTGGGGTCTATAGTCCCGTTTATGATTATATCTATGCATTAAGTGCTACATTTAATTAATAAGACATGGGATTAGGAGGTAAACATATGTTTGGTAGTATTGAGGAGACCAGGGTGACTTTTGTTGAAAAAGGAGTAGATAAGGACCGAAAGGATTTTCTGCTAAAATTGTTGGAGCACAATGGTTTTGAAGTAGTAACGGCAGAAGACAAAAAAAAGAGTGAAGAAGATCCACAACTTTATACAGTGGCTGTTACTGATATGGTCTTTAATCCTACCATATGGATATACCAACGCAAACTAAGGACCTTTGATGGTCATAAAGTAACACCGGCGTATTGGAATCAGGAAACCACTGATACACGTCCTCAATACTGGGAAAGAAGATCAAAAGAAAAGCCTTGAAATCTTCAATTTAACAACTTGGTCCTTTAGGGCATTTATCGAATTTAACAACGATTTATAGCCACATGGCAGGGTATTTGCTACCTTTAACCCGTTAAAGTGTTGCTATGAAACCCTTTTTTGCACTTGTCTTTTTAATAGGTTTTGCTGCGATCGGAACGTCACAAACAGATATTCCAAAAACACAGCCTTTGAAAATAGGGCCAAAACCTACCCTTGATATCAAAGCGAATCCTAAGCAGGGTAATGGACTACGAATGCCTTCTGTGATAGATATGAGTAAAACTCCTAATCTAAAGGATTCCCTCATGGCCAGAAACATCCAAATGATTCCAGACAAAGAATTAAGGCAGGCGGGCTTTGATCTAAAGATAGATACAAAAGTAGGAGAGCGAGAAAAAGGGAATAGCAAAGAACACTATGGTGATATGTATTTGGGGGATATTAAAACTACCTCAAAATTTGTTGGCATCGTCTGCCGCGATCATGAATATGTAGATGGGGACAGGGTAAAGATCTATGCCAATGAAGAGGTTATTGATCCTAACATACTTCTAACAGGAAGTTTTAAGGGAGTAAATGTTTCACTCGAAAAAGGATTTAACCGTTTAGATTTTGAAGCTCTGAATCAAGGAACCTCAGGTCCAAATACGGCTCAGGTAGACGTCTATGACGATATGGGCAAGCTAATCTATTCAAACAAATGGTTGCTTTCTACCGGCTCTAAAGCATCGCTGATCATTGTAAAAGAATAGTGAACTACCGTTTCCCGGGCTGATAGGTTTCTTGCGCCCGCTTCATTACATCCTCTTTGTAGAAAGCTACGTCCTTAAATTTTACA
This sequence comes from Eudoraea sp., assembly GCA_024639765.1. Taxonomy (GTDB): domain Bacteria; phylum Bacteroidota; class Bacteroidia; order Flavobacteriales; family Flavobacteriaceae; genus Muriicola. The sequence continues at coordinate 5,688 of JAHEHU010000006.1, read as the reverse complement.
TCCGCATACGGTTGTGATTGATCATCAAAATGAGGTGATGAAGGATCGCCGCTTTGTCCCCCTGCTAAGATACTTTTGGCTTTCACTTGTTCCCCAAATTCAACAACGGCCACAAAACTATTTCCACGGGTACCATAGATCTTTTTGGTATTATTCGTATAACGAGCTCCATAGGCGGCAAGTGCACCCCATCGCCCGGAGGCGAAGCCAATAGGAATACTGGGTTTATCATCATCAAAGGCCTGGCGGATATCACCATTTAGTCGTTGATAGCGATTTACTTCACCCCATGGCATTTCCCAGGTGCCAAAATCATTTATAAGCTGCTTTAAGGTCTTATCAAAAACTGCAAGACGTTCTTTGTAAGGCGAATCGGATCCAAAGTAGGTCATAGCTTCCATGTCGGTCATAGCGTATGGACGAACTCCTTCCCTTCCATAATTGGTGCCATAATAATTTGCCAAGGTCATTCCTACGGATTCCTTTGCGGTCTTGTAATCCCACGTTCTAAGTAACCCTATGGCCTTTGCCATCTCAGGGTCTTTAGATGGCGATTTATCATAGGCTTCCATCAGGCCGGGGATGAGTGCTGAAAATGCCGGCAAATAAGGGTCATACGCTACTTGAATAAGGCTGTCTAACGTATAACCACTTCTGTTTCGCAATAATTCTATGGCATGTATTCCCCTAAAATTCTCCCTGTCAATAGACATATACCCGGGGTAATTCTCCCTTTTGGGGCTATACTCCAGCGCAGACGTAAACGGGGTTGAATTACAATTTTGTATCCATCCATTCTCAGGATTCAACACCAGAATATTCTCATCTACCGTATGTAATCCTTTCCAATCTGTGTTTGGATCTTTTCCTTCCACCGGTTGTGAAAAATCATAGATGGTGTCTCGCACAGGGATAAAATTACCATGGAAATAGGCAATATTCCCTTCTGCATCGGCGTAGACTGTATTATTAGAAGAATTAGTCCGGATATCCATCATCTCCCTGAACCCCTCATACCCCTGTTGCTTCGTGCGTATATAAGACTGTTCCAACGCCTTTACCGGTTCCCACATCATGGCGGAGGCAACTACCCTATCTCCCTCCATATGGGTAATGGGCCCGTGGTGGGTCCTGTAGGTTGGAAAGGTCTTTTCCTTCAATTCATTTCCTTCTTTGTACTTCAGGGTCACTTCAGAGGTGGTCACCGGCCGTAGTTCTTCACCATATTGATAGAGCAGATCTCCCTCCTGGTCTATCACCGTTTCTACAAATTCGTCCATGACATCGGTATAGGTAGAAGTATGCATCCAGCCTGTTTTTTCATTGAATCCCTGATAGATAAAGAATTGGCCCCAAGTAACTGCTCCGTAAGCATTAAGCCCTTCTTCACTAACTGCATGAACCTCTCCCCTAAAATAAAATGAGGTGTGAGGATTAATTAAAAGCATGGCATTTCCAGACTGTGTGAGTTTCCCGGAGATGGCGATCCCATTAGATCCCTGCGGTTCCAGTTCCGCTTCTTTCTTTTCTAATTGAGCTTCAAGCGTCTTGGGAAATGAAATTCCTTTTTCGTACATCGCCTGTATTTTGCGAGTGCTTATACGCTCTATATCTCCCCCAATAGACCCTTCACTAAAGTACATGGGCATCCAGGGTTCAAATTTTGTTAAAAGTTTTGGTGTTACTTCCGGGTGGGTATGCAAATAGTAATTTATCCCTGCCGCAAAGGCATCGCAAAGTTCTTTTAGCCATTCCGGGCTTTTTTCATAATTGGCAATGGCCTCTTCTTTTGTCATAAACAATCTTGCACGCAGATCGCTGTATAATGCTTCCTCCCCTTCTACCTCAGCCAGTCTGCCCGTGGCCCAGATATAGTTTTGTTCAACCCTGTTAAAATCGTCTTCACATTGGGCGTATAATAATCCGAATACGGCATCGGCATCGGTTTTACCATAAATATGAGGCACCCCAAAATCATCTCTGATGATAGTAGTATTCTCTGCATATGCTTCCCAACGAGCCAAGTCTGAAGACGTATCTGCTGATCTGCATGAGACAATGAGTAAAATGACAATAAATAATTGTGATATTTTCATTTCTAGGCTTTCTTTAAGAACTGTGTTTTCAATACAATGGTACTTTTCCCAATCCGGCATTCCACTGAATTAGCATCTGAGGTAAGTCTTATACTCTTTATAATATTTCCTCTTTTTAAAGTTTTGGACATTCCCTTTATTTTAAGATCCTTCGTAACATGCACATTGTCTCCATCTTCGAGAAGATTCCCATTACTATCCAGCGTTTCCATGCTATAAATTTGTTGTAGCGTGAATTTACCAGACTTCTGGCTGAAATACTAATTTAGAATAAAATATTACGAGGGATTTACGCTTTACACAATTGCTGATATTATACGTAACTTGGGACCCTTCTTATAGACAATATCAATTCATTTATGGCCAACAAGAAAGTAAGCATCCTTAAAGCATTTAAAACCATCATATGGCCCCGAAGAAATCTCGTTCTTATAGGACTCATTTTAATAGTGATCAGCAAGGCTGCCAGTTTTGTGGCTCCAATGTCACTTAAATATTTAATGGACGATATTATCCCCAATAAGAACCTACCCTTTTTAAAACTCCTTATCGGAATCGTTATTCTGGCCATTTTGGTGCAGGCCGTAACCTCTTTTCTCTTAACGAAAATATTAAGCGTGCAGGCCCAGTACATGATCTCTGAATTAAGGGCCCAGGTTCAACATAAGATCCTCGCCCTCCCTACCCGATTCTTCGACAACACAAAATCTGGGGAGTTGGTCTCAAGGATCATGACCGATGTTGAGGGAGTACGCAACCTTATTGGTACTGGTTTGGTTCAATTGGTAGGCGGATCCATTACGGCAATTGCGGCCCTTGTCCTTTTACTCAATATTAGTGTGTCTATGACGGTATTTGCACTTATACCACTGGCCATATTTGCAGTAGTGGCCCTAAAAGCCTTTAAGATCATTCGTCCAATTTTTCGAAACCGTGGAAAGATCAATGCTGAAGTTACGGGCCGACTTACAGAAACGTTGGGTGGGATCCGCGTCATAAAAGGATTTAATGCAGAGGTTCAGGAACATGATGTATTTAAGGATGGCGTACATCGATTATACCAGAATGTAAAAAAAAGTTTAACCGCAACCGCCGTCATGACCAGCTCTTCCACCTTTCTTTTAGGAGTGGCTACAACCGGGATCATGGGTATTGGAGGTTATAAGATTATGAATGACCAGCTCACCATAGGTGAGTTCCTGGAATTCACTTTCCTGCTCGGTTTAATGGTTGCACCCATTGTTCAAATGAGCAATATTGGCAGCCAATTAAGCGAGGCGTTGGCCGGCCTGGACAGGACGGAGGAGTTGATGAACATGAGGGAAGAGGAAAACCCGGAAGATCGAATCATTACCATTGATAAGATCAAAGGTGATATTGAATTCAAGGATGTTTCTTTCGCCTACGAAGAGGAAAAAGAAGTATTGCATTCCATTAGTTTTAGTGCTCCTTCAGGATCTGTGGTAGCGCTTGTTGGTAGTTCTGGCTCAGGCAAAAGTACCATAGCCGGATTGGCGGCCAGTTTTTTAACTCCCGATTCCGGAGTAATAACAGTTGACGGGAAAGACCTTTCAAAAGTTTCGCTAACCAGCTATAGAAAACATCTCGGTGTAGTGCTTCAGGATGATTTTCTATTTGAGGGAACAATTAGAGAAAATATACTGTTCCCAAGACCCAATGCATCTGAAGAAAAATTATTGGAAGCTGTAAAAGCCGCTTACGTTGATGAATTTACAGATCGCTTTGAAGACGGATTAGATACGCTGATAGGTGAAAGAGGCATTAAGCTCTCCGGGGGGCAAAGGCAACGCATTGCTATTGCCAGAGCCGTTTTGGCAGATCCCAGGATACTGATTCTTGATGAAGCTACTTCTAACCTTGATACTGAAAGTGAAGGACTTATTCAACAGAGTTTGGCGGCATTGACAAAAGGAAGGACCACCTTTGTTATCGCCCATAGGTTAAGTACTATTCGCCGAGCAGATCAAATTCTCGTCATTGAAGAAGGCAAAATTGAAGAGCAGGGAAAACATGATGAACTGATCGCCAAAGAGGGTCGATATTACAACCTGTTTACCTATCAGGCCAGGATCTAGCCTATGATTAACGAAACATGGAAGTTATATCTGGAAGCGTTACTTCTCAAAGCTTCACTTCGCTCTAATTAATCAACATTGATGACCTGTTCTATTTGAGGCACATACTTCTTAATGGTCATCTCAACGCCACTTTTCAAGGTCATCTGATTAACACTACAACCAACGCAGTTGCCTTCCAAACGTACTTTTACTGATTTGTTGTTTTCAATAGCAACCAGTGAAATATCGCCACCATCACTTTGTAAGAAGGGACGAATCTCATCTAGGGCTTTTTCAACGTTTGTACGTATTTCTTCAGAAGTCATTACGCTTTCTTTTTAACAGCTGCACACCCTGCCATGGTTGTGATTTTTATAGCCTCTGTAGGAGGTAAGTCTGTATTTCTCCTTACCAGTTCCTGAACTACATTTTTCGTCATATCCTGGAAAGCTGTTTCCAGAGAAGTGGCACTTTGCATAGCCGCAGGCCGGCCGGCATCGCCCGCCTCACGTATACTTTGAACCAGCGGTATTTCTCCTAAAAAAGGTACCCCAATATCCTCTGCGAGATGTTTAGCACCCTCCTTTCCAAAAATATAATACTTATTATCTGGTAATTCCTCAGGGGTAAAGTAGGCCATATTTTCTAAGATACCCAATACTGGTACATTGATCGCTTCCTGTTGGAACATGGCTACACCCTTACGTGCATCTGCCAGCGCAATTTCCTGTGGGGTACTCACTACAACAGCGCCCGTTATTGGAAGAGATTGCATAATACTCAGATGTATATCCCCGGTTCCCGGAGGAAGATCTATGAGCAAAAAATCCAATTCTCCCCAATGGGCATCAAAAATCATCTGATTCAAGGCCTTTGCAGCCATGGGACCCCTCCAAACCACGGCCTGGTTGGGTTGTGTAAAAAATCCTATGGACAATATTTTGAGTCCGTAGCTTTCAACAGGTTTCATTTTCGACTTTCCACCTACATCAACGGCTAACGGTTTTTCCATAGCAACATCGAACATGATAGGGATAGATGGACCGTAAATATCAGCATCCAGAATACCCACTTTGAAACCCATTTTTGATAAGGTTACAGCGAGGTTGGCTGTTATGGTAGATTTTCCTACTCCCCCTTTCCCTGAAGCAACTGCAATGATATTTTGTATTCCGGGGATAGGTTTCCCCTTAATTTCATTTGCTTTTGGCGAAGTAGCAGCTTCCACCTTCAGATTTACGGTGATCTTGGCCTTCTCATAGACCTTCCTATGAATGGTTTGAAGAATGGAAACCTCTGTTTTTTTCCGAGCTTGTAAACTTGGATTCTTGATGACAATATCTACCACTACCTCATCGCCAAAGATCTGTATATTCTTCACTGCTCCGCTTTCTACCATATTTTGGCCTTCACCTGGTACAGAGATGGTTTGGAGTGCTTCCAGAATATCGTTTTTATTCAATTTCATCAGTAGATAAACTAGCGTTAATGTAAAATGATTCTAAACAGCAAAG
>JAHEHU010000005.1:1337-62254 GCA_024639765.1 Eudoraea sp. | reverse complement strand
TTCCGAACAGGGAAGTTAAGCCCGTCAGCGCCGATGGTACTGCCACACCAGGTGGAAGAGTAGGTCGCCGCCTTTTTTAAGAAGCCCCTCACAGTTATGTGAGGGGCTTTTTTTGTTTAGTGTTATCTTTAAACAGTCGTATAACTGAAACAAAATACGCTTTAGCTTCATTAGAATCAATGAATAAATTAACAGCTTACCATAAAGAAGAAAGACTAAATGCCCTTTCTCATGGCATTGGGATCGTTCTGGGAATTCTGGGGCTGTTCGTCTTATGGAAAGAACATGATCCGGAAACAAAGTGGGCCTCCGTCAGCATACTTATATATAGTTTTTCTGTGATCCTTCTTTTTACAGCCTCTACCTGGTATCACAGCGTAGATGATCCAAGGAAAAAGCAAAAACTGCGTATCCTGGATCACATCAGTATTTATTTTTTGATCGCCGGGACCTATACACCGGTGGCCCTTATCACTTTAAATGAATCAAGAGGGGTCCCATTATTTTTTATCGTCTGGGGAGTAGCATTTTTGGGTAGTTTGTTCAAGATATTTTATACCGGCAAATTTGAATACTTGTCCCTCATGCTATACCTGGTCATGGGATGGCTTATTGTATTCGATTTTAAATTCCTCTGGGATCATTTATCAACCACCGGGATCACTTTGCTTTTCCTCGGGGGTGCATTTTATACTCTGGGAACGGTCTTCTACGCAGTTCAAAAGATCCCGTATAACCACCTTATTTGGCACGTTTTTGTGCTAGGAGGAGCTTGCAGCCACTGGTTGCTCATATATACGAATGTGATCTAAACCCTTAAAATATCACGGTATTCTACAAAAAACGCTTCCATCTGCAGCATCTTTTCTTTGAAGAAGATCATGGTCTCTTCCCATGTCTGCTTGTTGTGAATGGAGACATTATCTTTTTGAATATAGATCCTTGTTATTTCTTTGTTGTTTTCAAGGATATAGGCCTTTTCAAACATTATATCCGGCAAATACTCACTCAAAATGATGCCTCTGAGCGCATATAATTTATCCCATAACTCAGTGTGCTTCTCTTCCTGAAGGTCTTCGATATCCATAGCTACAATGGCCCTCTGCACGTCAAAATGAAATTTGAGAGATACTCCTTTGATCTTCGTATTATGTAAGATCCATTTTCTCGGGAACGATTTCCCAAACGAGATCCAGAATTGCTCTCTTAGTAGTTTGGATTCTTTTTTACTGAACATCTAGATGAAATAGGCCATGGTTATCCCCAAGAATATCACGATCAGTTTTCTCAAATTAAACGTATGTCCCTGAGAACTTTCAAAGAGGATAACGGAGGAAATATGCAGCAATATTCCAATGACAATGGCCGTAATGGGTGCTTTGTAGGTGGCAACAAAATCCATATGATTCGCTAAAAAACTTCCAAAAGGCGTCATCAGAGAAAAGAAGAGAATAAAGACAATAGCCAATGATGTTTTCAATTTTGAATTGAGTAAAAACATACTCAGAATTAGTGCAATAGGGATCTTATGGATTAAAATACCATAAAGAATAGGGTTAGTGCTGGTTAAAGGAAGACCCTCCATAAAAGAATGTATACTAAGACTTATGAATAACAACCATGGAAACCCCTTTTTTTGATCGTCCCAGTGCATATGACCATGTTCCGCTCCTTTTGAAAAGAATTCCAGGAAGATCTGCAATAAGATCCCAATCATAATGTAGATACCCATAGATCTTGGATCTGATGCTGTATATGCTTCGGGAAGCAAATCAAAAATGGTTAGGGCAAGGAGAAATGCCCCGCTAAAGGCAAGCAGGAGTTGTAGCCCCAGCATTTTTTTGGGTTTCACTATGGCTACAAAACCGAAGCTCAAAAGTACCGTAAGAATTAGAAATAAATACCGCATGCACAAGTGGTTGCCAAATGGCGACCAAATTTCTTATAAGGCCTAAAATTAATGTATTTTTGACTCTAGACTAGAAAAGTAATGGGGAATAATTTTAAGATGGTGGCAAAGACCCTGTATGGGTTTGAAGAGCTTCTGGCGAGGGAATTACGTAATTTGGGGGCCATGAACGTTAAGACCGGCGTTCGTAATGTGACATTCGAGGGGGATACCGGTTTTATGTACAAGGGTAATCTCTGTCTGCGTACCGCTATCAAGATCATTAAACCAATTACGTCTTTTCATGTGCGTGATGAGCAGGATTTGTACAAAAAGATCTATGCCATGGATTGGAGCCCTTACCTTTCAGTTAATACCACCTTTGCCATAGATGCAACCGTAAATTCTGATAACTTCACGCACGCCTTATATGTTTCACAAAAGACGAAGGATGCCATTGTGGATAAATTCAGGGATCTGGAGGGTAAAAGACCCGATGTGGATATCAAGGATCCGGACATGCGCATTAATATCCATATTCAGAAAGATCAGTGCAATGTGGCTTTGGATAGTTCCGGAGCCTCATTACATCACAGGGGTTATAGAACAGCAACCAATATAGCACCCATAAATGAGGTGCTGGCCGCCGGACTATTATTGCATAGTGGTTGGAACGGACAATGCGATTTTCTCGATCCCATGTGTGGAAGTGGAACTATGTTAACCGAAGCTGCCATGATTGCCTGTAATATCCCGGCCAACATCAACAGAAAGGGTTTTGCGTTCGAAAAGTGGCCCGATTTTGAAGAAGAACTGTATCAGAAAGTACTGAATAGCAGCCTCAACAAGACCCGTGAATTTCATTATAAGATAGTGGGCTATGATAAAGCACCCTCTGCTGTCCAAAAGGCCAAAGATAATGTGGCAAATGCTAATCTTTCGGAATACATCCTGGTAGAGCAGCGAAATTTCTTTGAATCAGAGAAATTCACCGAGAATCATTTGCATATGGTATTTAATCCTCCCTATGGAGAACGACTAAATATTGAAATGGAAGAATTTTATGCCTCTATAGGAAATACGTTGAAACGCAATTACCCGGGAACAGATGCCTGGTTCATAACTTCTAATTTGGAAGCACTTAAATTCGTAGGCCTAAGACCCTCCAGGAAAATAAAGGTCTTCAATAGCCATTTAGAATCAAAGTTAGTTAAGTATGTAATGTACAAAGGGAGCAAGAAAGCCAAATTTAACGAAAAATACGGGTCATAATTCGGCAAGGATTCCTAACCAAAGTATTAAAGAAGTACGCTTTGGTTTTATGGCCTATTAACGGAAGTGGCCGCTGGTTTTGGTTTCTTTGCCTTTCTATAAAGTGGCACCAAATAGGTAATACTATAATTATACCCTACCCCAAAATTGCTGCCATCTGTAACCTTGTTGAATCCCGGGATCCATAGATTTGGAAAATTATCTGCTTCTGAATTGCTTATCAAAAATCCGAGTCGGACACTGGCCCCAAGATAAATATTGGCAAAGAGTTCTGCTTTAATTCCAACAAGAAACTCTAGCCAGCTGGCAGAAAGACCTCCGTACTCTACATCAGTGAGTGTCCCATTGGCAAATTGACCCGGATTCCAGTAGCGGTTACTATCATAAATAAAGGAATCATTGACCGTTTGGCTAAAGGTGCTAAATGCATACCTTCCACCTATGAAAATAGAATTATTCATACCATACCAGTTTTCATAGGTATTGTAATCTACTCCAAGCTTAATATAACTCCCTGAAGTGGTATAATTATAAAGGGGCGTGGTATTTACAATATCTACATTGGATAGTTCTTCCCTACTGGTCTTTTTCTCATTCCCCAGTTCACCGGCTATATATAGACTCTGCGTAAGGCGGTAATCGGCCACAATTTCGAGTCCTGTATAATCTGAATTAAAGAAAGACAAGGCAGGTCTGCTCAGATCAATTCCAGCTCTGAGACCGTACGGTTGCTTATAGCTAATAGTATCTTTCGGTTGCAGATCAATAGGCTTTGATTGTGCTATCACAGTAAACAGCCCAAAAAAGAGTAAAATACTAATGAAATATCTTAACATGTGCGCTGTCTTGTGATGTTACAAATGGGTTTGCTATTTCTATGTTTTGGATCCAATTGTCTGAATCAATGGTCAAAGTATCTGACGCGATATCATAGTTGGCCACAAAACCACAGGCTCTAGAAATAAAAACTTCATTTGTTTCGTAGTTGAATTGTAACGTATCAATGTTGCCCGCTTCTGCGCCTTCATCCCCCTCGGAGTTCAGTATTACTTGAAACTGTGTACTAACTTCATTAATTCTTAATGGAACAGCCACAGAATCTGTAGTGCTACGATCGGAAAATGTGTCAACGGCTTCACCATTGCCTATACCTATTATTCGGAGAGATGATACGGATTTGGTAGCGGTACTATCGGTTGCATCATAAAAGCGGATGATCAATAAAGGCGTATCACCATCCACGCAGATATCATCTTTTTCACAAGAGGAGAAGGCAAGAAGACCCAAAAGGATGATCAAACCTATGCTGCTCAGTCTAAATTTGGCCATGGATAGCGGTGCTCCTGGGGGCTTAAAACTCATTCTATACATTTCGTTTTTCCAAAAGTACGACATTTTCTACGTGATGAGTTTGTGGGAACATATCAACTGCTTGCACTTTAACCACCTTATATAGGTCTTTGAGAACACTAAGGTCGCGTGCTTGGGTAGCACTGTTGCAGCTGACATAGACTATACGACCAGGGGCCATTTTTAGTAACTGCGCTACTACGTCCTTATGCATTCCTTCCCTGGGCGGGTCTGTGATCAGCAGATCGGGTATTCCGTATTTTGTAGTGATTGCATCATTCAGAACGGTTTTCATGTCGCCCACGATGAAATCTGTGTTGGGGATACTATTGACCTCTGCATTGGTTTTTGCGGCCTCAATCGCCTCAGGCACTACTTCAATACCAACTACCTTATTTGCATTTTTTGCTATAAACTGAGCAATGGTGCCTGTGCCTGTATACAGATCAAAAACCAATTCTTCCCCTTTAAGATCAGCAAAATCTCTTACAACCTTATAAAGTTCATAGGCCTGCGCAGAATTGGTTTGATAAAAAGATTTTGCGTCTATTTTGAATTTTAAGCCTTCCATTTCCTCCCATATATGATCCCTTCCATGATAGCACATAACTTCCTGATCATACAAGGTGTCATTCTGTTTCTGGTTAATCACATAGAGAAGCGAAGTAATTTCAGGGAAGGTGTCTCTTATATGATCCAGGATCAATTCTAGTGATGATTTATCCTCTTTGGCAAATTGTAGCAACACCATCAACTCTCCTGTAGAAGCCGTACGGATCATGAGTGTCCTTAAAAACCCTTGTTGACTTCTTGGGTTAAAAAAAGGCAAGTTCTTGCCTGTTGCGAAACGTTTTATCTCCAACCGTATAGCATTGGATGGATCGGCCTGTAAATGACATTCTTTAAGGTCTAACACTTTATCCCACATTCCCGGAATATGCAAGCCAAGGGCATTTTTATCCGCAATTGGTCCCTCTTGCTTTAATTCTTCCGGATATAACCATCTGGAATCTGAAAAGGAAAACTCCATTTTATTTCTATAATAGAATTGTTCTTTGCATCCTTTTATGGGTAATAATTCTGGAAGTTCAAGATGCCCAATGCGCCTTAAATTGTTCTCAACCTCTCTCTGTTTATAATATAATTGATGTTCATAGGACATATTTTGCCATTTGCACCCTCCACAAAGACCAAAGTGCTGACAAATGGGTAAAGTCCTCTTATCGGAATACTCATGAATCTGAGTTACGACGCCCTCAAAATAGGCTTTTCTTTTTTTTGTGGTTTGGATAGTAACAATATCTCCCGGGACAGCATTTTTAAGGAAAATGACTCTTCCATCAGGGGCCTTGGCAATAGATTTTCCTTTAGAACCGGCATCCAGGACCATTACTTTTTCAAAGAGCTGTCTTGTATTTTTTTTGCGCATGGGCAAAGGTAAAATCTTTTTACAGATAGGAGAGGGTGATGATTCTCAAAATTTATAGATATACCATTGATATAGGCATTAGTCTTATTTTTTTGAAGGTCATTATTTTCCGTGAACTCTTATTTATTTGTAATTTTATAGCGCTGCATAGGATGATTTCTCTCCCAAAGAAGGAATTGATATAGTTTTACGTAAATCAATTTTGTTATGTCTGTCTTAGAAAAAAGAAGCTCAAAAGAAGCAATAGCTCTTGAGGAACAATTTGGCGCCCAAAATTATCATCCATTACCCGTAGTACTGAGTAGAGGAGAAGGGGTGTTTGTGTGGGATGTGGAAGGAAAAAAATATTATGATTTTTTGTCTGCGTATTCTGCTGTCAATCAGGGTCATTGTCATCCTAAGATTATTGAAGCCTTAAAAACACAGGCTGAAAAGCTCACATTAACATCTCGTGCTTTTTACAACGATATGTTAGGTGTCTATGAGCAGTATCTTACCTCTTATTTTGGTTTTGACAAGATCTTACCTATGAATACAGGGGCAGAGGCTGTTGAGACCGCTATGAAATTGGCAAGAAAATGGGGTTACGAGAAAAAAGGGATCCCTAATAACAAAGCCCGTATTGTGGTATGTCAGAATAATTTTCACGGAAGGACCATTTCAATTATTTCTGCATCCAATGATCCGATTGCCACGGAAAATTTTGGCCCTTTTACGCCAGGAATCACTTCTATCCGTTATAATGACCTGGATGCCTTACGAGAAGTTCTCGAGGACCCTAATGTCACCGCATTTCTGGTGGAGCCTATTCAGGGAGAGGCAGGTGTTTATGTTCCCGATGAAAAATATCTTGAAGAGGCATTTGCCTTGTGCAAGTCCAGAAACGTCCTTTTTATTGCGGACGAGGTTCAAACGGGCATTGCGCGTACGGGAAGACTTTTGGCGAGCTGTGGCAATTGTTCCTGTGCTGATAAGAATTGTAGTGGCACACCAGATGTGAAGCCAGACATTCTGATCTTAGGGAAGGCAATATCAGGAGGGGTTTTTCCGGTGTCTGCTGTTCTGGCAAATAAGGAGATTATGGATGTAATTCGTCCCGGAAACCATGGATCAACCTTTGGTGGAAATCCGTTAGCATGTGCAGTTGCCATAGCGGCCCTGGAAGTGGTTAAGGAAGAAGCATTGGCTGAAAATGCAGATTATCTGGGGAAACTCTTCCGTAAAGAAATGCAGAAACTGGTAAATGATTCACCGCTGGTGCAACTAGTACGGGGAAAAGGACTTTTAAATGCTATAGTCATTAACGATTCTGAGGACAGTTCCACTGCCTGGGATATTTGCATGGCGCTCAAAGCGAATGGTTTGCTGGCCAAACCTACCCATGGCAACATTATCAGATTTGCACCTCCACTGGTTATGACTGAAGATCAATTGTTAGATTGTGTTGGTATTATTAGAAGAACCATCCTGGCTTTTGAAAAACTAAATACCTGATTTAAACGATCCAATTTCCTTGTAAAAAAGGTAAATTAAAAAACCCTAACGGATCCGTTAGGGTTTTTTAATTTATATCGATCAGATTTTATGATCTTATCTCCTTGATACGGGCTTTTTTCCCGGTAAGACCTCTGAAATAGAAGATCCTTGCTCTTCTCACTTTTCCTTTTTTATTGATCTCAATTTTCTGCAGTGCAGGCATGTTGATAGGGAAAATTCTCTCTACCCCAACGGTGCCCGACATTTTACGAATTGTAAAGGTCTCTAAAGCTCCTGAGCCTCTGCGTTGAATAACTACACCTCTAAAAAACTGAGTACGTGTTTTTTCACCTTCCTTGATTTCATAGTATACAGTGATTGTATCACCGGCAGAGAATTCTGGAAAGTCATTTTTTGGAACAAATTCGTCTTGAACAAATTTTATTAAGGATTCCATCTAAATAATTGATTTTAAGTTTTATAAAGCCAACATTCACGGATCTCGTCAGAGGTTGATTTTACCGACTGCAAAAATAGTTGATAAATTAATACCTACAAGGATTTCACTTCATTTTTTTAATGATCAGGGGGAAGTTACTATTCCAGAAGATCGGGACGGAGTTTTTGTGTCCTGGTATAGGCCTGTTCTTCGCGCCAGTCTTCTATGGCTTTAAAATTCCCTCCCAACAGAACCTCGGGCACTGCCAGACCTTTATACTCCCTTGGTCTGGTATAGACCGGAGGTGCCAGTAAATTATCCTGAAAAGTGTCTGTTAAGGCCGAAGTTTCGTCATTGAGGACACCCGGAAGAAGTCTGATAATAGCATCACAGAGGACGGCAGCACCCAGCTCACCACCGGAAAGCACATAATCCCCTATGGAGATCTCCCTAGTTATCAGGGTATCTCTTACCCGTTGATCTACTCCTTTATAATGCCCGCAAAGCAGAATGATATTTTTTAACAGAGATAAGGAATTGGCCATTTTTTGATCGAGTGTCTTTCCGTCTGGACTGAGGTAAATAACCTCATCATACGCTCTTTCAGACCTTAGTTTCTGAATACATTTGTCTATTGGTTCAATCATTAGCACCATACCGGCACCGCCACCAAATTGATAATCATCTACCTGATTGTAATTTCCCAGGGAGTAGTCCCTCAAATTATGAATATGAACTTCTACCAGGCCTTTTTCAATAGCTCTTTTCAGAATGGAGGCCTCAAACGGACTTTTTAAAATATCGGGAACTACAGTGATAATATCAATACGCATATCAAAATCAATTATTAGTAGTTGGAATAGGTCCTAAACTGCCGTCCAAAAGTAATGAAAACAATGAACATCCTTTTTCCATCCCATTCGCTCGTATAAGGTTTGCGCCGGATTATCAATGGCGGTCTCAAGGGCTAACCCCTTATAGCCTTTCATTTGACAATATTCCTGAGATCTTCGTAAAAGTGCTTCACCTATGCCCATTTTTCTATGAGTTTCTTCCACGTACAGATCATTTAAAATATAAACCGCTTGTAAAGAAACAGTTGAAAAAGCGGGAAATAACTGTACAAACCCGGAGGGCCGACCTTCATGAATACTCAGAAATACAACAGATTCCTCTTTTTGGAATCGATCCTCAAGGAATTGGGTAGCTCCTTTAATATCAGAGACTTGTTTATAGAATACTCTATATGCATCCAATAAGGGTGCCAATGCAGGAATGTGTTCAGGCTGTGCCCGGATGATTGTAACTGCCATAATACCAATAAAAAAAGCCCCTTGCGGAGCTTTTTGTTATTTTGATTTTCGATATTTATTGATCTCGTCTTGTAGCTGTCTGCTTATGCGCTGTTCGCGCTCCAGGGCCCTTCTTCTGTGATCTTCATATTCGGATTCCAGGTCGGCAAGATTACTTTTCGCTTCCTGTGTGAGCACATTGCTCTGCCTGAACTTGAAAATAAACAATAACAATAACAACAATAATCCAAGGATCATTGTCCATAAAATAACATTATAGGTGGCTTTAGATACTTGCGCTCCCAAAAGGGACATGCTATCTTTCTCCTCCGTTACTGAAGTCAGGTTCTTTGTTGTTTCTGATAATTTTTCGTTTAAGGAAGTAATGGTACTTTCCTGAGAATTTATCACCCCCTGCAATTCTGAGGCTTTTTTGTTCGCTGCATTAATAGTGTCTATCACATTTTGCCTAAGCTTGTCAAGATTTAGTGTCCGAACTACTTCATATCGTTTCCCATCTGCCCTGTAATTTCCAGATTTCAGATAGAGATAATCAAATTGTGAAATAATGGTTCCCCCGTCTAAGGAAGGTTCTTCAGCTGTAACGTCGGTTTGAGCAAAGGAAAGAGCACTGCAGAAAATGGCAAGTGCTATAAATAGATTTCTAAAATACCCCATTCTAGATCGTTCTTAGTATTAATAATGATTCAGGAAAAGCTAAAGTACTTTAATATTAGCAATTACGAAAAAAAATATCGACTCACATGGCCATACATTCTTATGTACGTACTATATCTATTATTGGATCACACAGCATTGGTTAATAATATGTAAAGCGTCTTACTTTGGCAATATATTTTGCCAAACGGATCACCTGATGTGCATACCCAAATTCATTGTCATACCAAACATAGAGAACTACATTCTTACCATCGGGAGATACAATAGTGGCCTTGCTGTCATATATAGCCGGGGCAGATGTTCCAATAATATCTGTAGATACCAGTTCATTGCTCAAAGAATATTTAATTTGTTCAACAAGATCGCCTTCTAGTGCGTATTTCTTTGCAATAGTATTTATTCCATCTTTGGAGGTTGTATTTTTCACTTCTAAGTTCAAAATAGCCAGGGAACCGTTGGGTACGGGAACCCTTATGGCATTAGACGTTAGCTTACCCTCCAAAGCAGGAAGTGCTTTTGCAACGGCCTTACCTGCACCTGTTTCCGTAATCACCATATTAAGTGCTGCAGCTCTTCCTCGGCGATACTTCCCATGCATATTATCTACAAGATTCTGATCATTTGTATACGCATGGATGGTTTCTATATGTCCTTTGATGATCCCAAGTGAGTCTTCAACCACTTTTAAAATAGGTGTAATGGCATTGGTTGTACAGGAAGCTGCGGAATAAATCTTGGTAGTGTCCGGATTAAATTCCTGATGGTTTACGCCATGTACAATGTTAGGTATATCTTTTCCCGGAGCCGTAAGCAATACTTTTTCTACCCCTTTGGCCTTCAAATGCCTGGAAAGCGATTCCCCATCCCTAAAGGCTCCGGTATTATCTATTACAAGAGCATTTTTAATACCAAAGCTGGTATAGTCTGTCTCTTCGGGAGAGTCAGCGCTTATCATATGAACTGTAGTACCATTGATCAGCAGTGCTTTATTTTTTAGATCGGCCTCTACGGTTCCGCTAAACTGTCCATGAACAGAATCGGTTCGTAAAAGCATTGCCCTTTTTTCCAGGACCTCTGCCGTTAGTGATCCTCTTGTTACTATAGCCCGCAACCTCATTTGGTTGCCCTTGCCCGTTTTGGCCATCAATTTTCTGGCAACTAGTCTTCCTATCCTGCCAAAGCCATATAAGATAACATCCTTGGGTTCTATCTCTTTGCTTTTATGCGCATCCTTTAGTTTATCTATTACAAAGGCCTTCACATTGCTGTATTGAGTTTCATCCTCAGAATGGTACTCGTAGGTGAGTTTCCCGATGTCTAATTTAGAAGGAGGCAGTTTTAGGTCGTTAATCGCTCTTAAGATCTCTACAGAATCAAAAATTGAAATTGGCTTTTGAACAAATTCCCCGGCATATTCATGTAAATTGATGATCTCACTAACGGGTTTGTCAATGATCTGATTTTTAAAGAGCACCACTTCAATAGCCCTGTCATACCAAAGATCACTGATGATCTTAATAAATTCTGTGGTTGCTTTTCGTCTGTCTGCCTGAAATGCCAGTTCTTTTTCGTAGGATGAGATCTTCTTCATGTAGGTTGTTTATTAAAATTGCGGCAAAATTATATATTTCAAACGTTTTCGCACAATCATTTCGTATTAAAAAAGCGCACCAAATTTGATGCGCTTTGAGAACAGATAACTATTTATTATTGAAAGATATATCGAATACGTTCACCATCTTCATTTATGATGGTAAATAAGGTCTTGCTGTTTCTGGTGATTCTTCCGAAAAGGAACCTGGCCTCTTGAATATCGTCTATTGTTTCACCATTCACTTCCAGAATAACTTTACCTTCCAAATCGTATTCCCGGTAGGTTTCAGGTACTCCTGTAACCTTAACCCCCTTTTCAGTTTTGTAAAGTTTCTTATCATTTTCAGAGAGATTTTTAACTTCCAGACCCATGACCGGTAATTCCACACGTTGTAATTTCTTCAGGGTAACAGGCACTTCTAAGACATCTCCATCTCGTTCTATGGTCACGTCAACAACATCACCCGGTCGTTTAGCAGATAGATACCCTGTGAGATCCGCAAATTTTCGTACCCGTATTTCATCTACTTGTTTAATGATATCGCCCTGCCTTAATTGAGCATCATCTGCACCAGATCCTTCTTCAACCCCGTCTACGTAAACGCCTTCAATTTCGTTTAAGCCATTCTCTATGGCATATGGAGTTCTGAGACTCGGAGCCGAAATTCCCAGTAGTCCTTTCTGAACATTTCCGAATTCCAAAATGTCTTCCACTACTTTTTTCGCAATATTACTTGGAACGGCAAATGAATAACCAACATAGGAACCAGTTTGGGAGGTAATGGCGGTGTTGATCCCGATGAGATCCCCATTGGTATTGACCAGGGCCCCGCCGCTATTTCCCGGATTAACGGCAGCATCTGTTTGAATGAAAGATTGGTCCATGCTTCCAAGAGCTCTTGCTTTGGCACTAACAATCCCTGCAGTAACGGTAGAAGTTAGATTAAAAGGATTTCCTACAGCCAAGACCCATTCTCCTACCTTGGTATTGTCCGAATCACCAAAAGCCAGATATGGCAAGGATCTGTCTGTATTTATTTTTATTAAGGCAATGTCTGTATTGGGATCCGATCCAATAAGTTCGGCATCATAGGTCTTGTTGTTATTCAATGTCACCTTTAATTCACTTGCTTTGGCAATGACATGATTATTGGTAACTATATATCCATCTGAAGAAATGATTACCCCAGAACCCGTTCCAATTTGAGGAACCTGTCTTCCCCCGGATCCGTAAAAAAAGTCCAAGATACTAGATGGTGCAGAACTCAAGGTCATATTTTTTACGTGCACCACAGCGTTGACAGTTTTTTCTGCAGCAAGGGTGAAGTCAGCTTCACCTGCGCCAGATCCTAAAATTGGCGTAGCAGCATTGCTGGTTTGGAAAATTGGGATATCATTACCCGTATTTGCAAATACTGGTTTAGAATTCTCAATAAATAACACATATGCTCCTAAAGAGATGGCACCTCCAAAAATGGCTACCACCAATAAACTTGCAATTCTTTTCATTTTATCCGCTGTTTAAAATTTATTAAATAGTTACTTAAAATTAAAAGTTTTCATTGGAACTCATTTTCCTTTAACTCCATTTTAACTGCTAAAAATACCTTAAATTATGTCCTATCTTTGTACCTTGTTTTGTGCTATGGAACTACATTTTCACAAATATCAGGGAACAGGAAACGATTTTATTATCCTGGATAACAGACACCTTCATTTCCCCAAAAATGATACCAATTTGGTAGCTCGTTTATGCGATCGCCGATTTGGCATTGGAGCTGATGGTTTGCTTTTACTGGAAGATGACAGTTCGTCAGATTTCAATATGGTTTATTATAATTCTGATGGAAACCTGGGATCTATGTGTGGTAACGGAGGTCGATGTCTGGTAGCCTTTGCAGATTCACTTGGACTAGTGAATGGGAAGGTGAAATTTATCGCAAGTGATGGCTTGCATGAGGCAACTATCAAAGGCGAGCAGGTATCTCTTAAGATGGCTGATGTTGCCAGTATCAATACTAAAAAGAAATCTTTTTTTCTCGATACGGGTTCCCCACACCATGTGCAAATTGTTGAGGACCTGACAAATTTTGATGTTGCAAAAGAAGGAAGACGAATACGATATGGGGTCTATGGTGAAAAAGGGAGTAACATAAATTTTGTGGAACAATTATCCCCAGACACTTTTATGGTAAGGACCTATGAACGCGGAGTGGAGGACGAAACCTATTCCTGCGGGACAGGGGTAACAGCAGTGGCTTTGGCCATGCATAATGCGGGTAAAACACAGAATACAGAGGTTTATATAAGAACAAGGGGAGGAGATCTTAGTGTTCGTTTTAACGCAGCAAAAGGAGTTTACAGGGATGTGATTTTGGAAGGACCTGCTACTTTTGTTTTTAAAGGTACCATAGAATGGTAGATCTAATCGGAAAGAAAGTGGTGCTTCGTGCCCTGGAACCTGAAGACCTGGAATTTTTATATGCCCTGGAAAATGATACGCGACTTTGGGAGATAAGTGGTACGCAAACTCCTTATTCAAAACATATTTTAAAGCAGTATTTAGAAAATGCTCACAGAGATATCTATGAAGTGAAGCAGCTTAGATTGGCCATATGTGATATCAAAGAAACTTTAGTGGGACTGATAGACCTGTTCGACTTCGATCCAAAAAACCAGCGGATAGGTCTTGGTATTGTGATATCAAATCAGGAGGACAGAAACCAGGGGATGGGAGCAGAAGCCATAGAGATCGTCACCTCATTTGCTTTTTCATCACTACAGGTTAGGCAGGTGTATGCCAATGTCCTGGAGGATAATGTGGCGAGCGTACATCTTTTCAATAAAATGGGATTTTCTCAAACGGGAGCCAGAAAAGAATGGATACGATCCGATGGTCAATTTAAAAATGAACTTCTATTTCAAAAGTTTAATCCAACATGTATTTAAGAAAAATTATTCTCGCTGTATTACTAATAGGGTTACTCGTTGGCGGGGTCTTTGTTTACTATGTATACTCAGCATTTTTTGCTCCAAATACGGCGTTTCAGAATAATGAGGCCTTTGTTTATGTTCCTACAGATGCTAACATGGCAGATCTGGAAGAAATGCTGACCCCACTGCTTAAAGATTTTGAATCGTTTGAGGCGGTTGCCCAACGGAAACAATACAGCGATCGAATCAAAGGAGGCAAGTATGTTCTTCGAAAAGGAATGAACAACAATGAGATAATAAATACACTTCGAAGTGCTAACACACCAGTGAAGGTGTCCTTTAACAACCAGGAATCGCTCGAAGCACTGGCCGGAAGGATTGCCCAACAGATTGAGGCAGATAGCATATCCCTACTAAAAGCATTTCGGGACAAAACATTTTTGGAAGGACAAGGGGCAGAACTCCAAACAAGTCTTGGATTATACATTCCGAATAGCTACGAGTTCTTTTGGAACTCCACGGCTTTGGATTTCAGGGATCGTATGGTACAGGAATACAAGCGATTTTGGAACGACGAAAGACTTATGCAAGCACGTGATAAAGGCTTAAGTCCTAAGCAGGTAACATCGTTGGCTGCTATCGTACAAAAAGAAAGTGCAAAAGTTGACGAACGTCCAAGGGTGGCTGGTGTATATCTTAACAGATTGCGAAAAGGAATGCCCTTACAGGCTGATCCTACCGTAATTTATGCCCTTAAACGAAAACTAAATAATTTTGATACTATCATCCGAAGGGTTCTTTACAAGGATCTAACTATCGATTCGCCATACAATACCTATAAATATGCCGGGTTACCTCCGGGACCTATCGCCATGCCCGATATTTCTGCTATAGATGCTGTTCTGAATGCTGAAGATCATGATTACTATTATTTCGTGGCCAATGTAGAAAAATTTGGCTATCACAAATTTGCGAAAAACCTTCAACAACACAACCGGAATAAGGAGCAGTACATCCGATGGATAAACAGCCAAAATATTAACAGATAAGCACTTTGCCGATAAAAAATATCCGTTTATCCTAAAAATGTCATAATTCTTATCAACTTATGAGGTTGTAAGAAAAAAGCTGCCATATCTTTGTGGGGTGAAATTTAAGCAAAACCTCTTTTGGTTTATAAGTCTTAAGAAAACACAACTATGAGAAAGTGGATTAGTGTATTCTGTCCTCTTATCATGATTTTAATTTTAGCAAGTTTTGGAACCTCCCCCAAGAAGATTGTGGCAGTTCCGGAATCGCTGCTAGTTAAAGGACCTACACCGGTTTTGTTTCCCAAAGACAGAACCATTATGCCTGCCTCTATAGTGATACCGCCCTTTGTGGGTAGTTCCTTTGTAGGGTTTAAGGAGGCACTTGCCTTTAAAGAATCTCAAGGCGACTATTTTACTATCAATACCTTGGGCTATTTGGGGAAATACCAGTTTGGTATAGGCACCCTTCAATTAATGGGAGTTTATAATGCCACCAAATTCCTTAATGATCCTACCTTACAGGAAAAAGTCTTTCGCACCAACTTGGCCAGAAATAAATGGATTTTGAGAAGAGACATTCGCAGGTATGTTGGTAAAAGAATTCGTGGTATCGAGATTTCCGAATCGGGGATTTTAGCAGCTGCGCACCTTGCAGGCCCTGGGAATGTAAAGAAATTTTTACGTTCATATGGGCAATTAGATGTGGCAGATGCCTATGGTACAAGCATATCGCACTACCTTAAATTATTTTCAGGCTATGATGTCTCAACTATTATTGCCAGGAAAAATCCTAAAGTGTAGATCGTACATAGATCGTATAACACCCTGAATGTATGTAATTCAGGGTTTTTTTATGCCAGGATTAAAAAAATGGCAGGTCTTTTGTGCAGATCAGGGCTTTCATTGCGCCATTCACCTATGGTCTGGGTTCTTATAGATTCCGTTGGCAATGTAATGTCTACAGCCAGACAAAAACGGGTGTCAGGGGCAAGATGCCTGGTCACATCCTGAAATAACTTATCATTCCTGTAAGGGGTCTCTATGAAAAGTTGGGTTTGATTCTTTTCCTTTGAAAGTCGTTCCAACATTTTTAAGCTTCTTTTACGTTCACTGGCTTCTATGGGTAGATACCCGTTAAAGGCAAAGTTCTGACCATTCAGACCACTGGCCATTAACGCCAATAGAATAGAGGAAGGCCCTACCAATGGTACAACTTGTATACCCTTTTCATGAGCAAGACGAACTACATCCGCACCAGGATCGGCCACCCCGGGACATCCTGCTTCAGACAGCACCCCAATGTTATGACCGTTTAAACATGGATCCAAAAATGAAGGGATTCTGTCTGGTTCGGTAAACTTATTCAGTTGCTCAATATGCAAGTCGGGCTGAGATTTCCGTGGAAGTATCTTTTTGATAAATTGACGGGCCGATTTTTCGTTTTCAACTATGTAATGGTCTATGGTCTCAATGGCTTGTTTAATCGAGATAGGCAGCACCTCCAACGGCTCTGTTTCCCCCAATGTAGTGGGAATAAGGTATAATTTTCCCGTGGTCGTTTCCTTATCTTTCATTTTTGAGATCATTTGTAGCGTTGAGGTCTTGCAGTAGCATATCGCAAGCCTTATCTATAAGATGATAGACTTCTTCGAAACCATCCTGCCCTCCATAATAGGGGTCAGGAACTTCCCTATAAGCAGAATCTGTTCTTTCCAGTAGTAGCCTAACTTTCTTCTTGTGATCTTCCGAAGGTGCCAAGGCACATACGTTGCTATAATTTTCCTTGTCCATCACAAAAATGTGATCGAAGGAATAAAAATCTTCCTCCTGGAATTTACGACAACGTTGCCCACTTATATCAATATGATGTTCTTTGGCAACTTCTATTGATCGTGGATCGGGCCCATGCCCAACGTGATATCCGGCAGTACCCGCGGAATCTACGAAAATATTGGCTGGGTCTACCTTTGATTTAAGGATGCCTTCTGCTAATGGCGATCTGCAAATATTTCCCAGACATACCATTAACACCTTTATTTTCATAGGAATTTTAGGAAAATTTCTTGGTTAGGTCTTCGATGTACTTCCTGAATTGCTTATCCGTTTCCGCCAGATTGTCTACGGTCTTACAGGCATGAAGCACAGTGGCATGATCTCGCTTCCCTATTTGGGAGCCTATACTGGCCAGGGAGGCTTTTGTAAATTTTTTGGCAAAGAACATTGCTAATTGTCTGGCCTGTACTATATGACGTTTCCTTGTCTTTGATTGAAGTGTAGCCACATCCATCTCGAAATAATCTGAGACTACTTTTTGTATGTAATCAATAGAAACCTCACGTTTGGTGTTCTTCACGAATTTTTCAACCACTTGTTGCGCTAACTCCAGGGTTACTTCGCGTTTGTTGAAGGAGGACTGCGCTATTAGTGAAATAATGGCACCTTCCAATTCCCTAATGTTCGTTTTAATATGTTTTGCAACATATTCAACAATGTCATCAGGCATTTCAACCCCATCCCTGTACAATTTGTTCTTTAGGATAGATATCCTTGTTTCGTAATCCGGATTTTGCAATTCTGCAGATAGTCCCCATTTAAAACGAGATAACAAGCGCTGTTCTATATCCTGCATATCTACAGGAGCCTTATCTGAAGTGAGGATAACCTGTTTTCCATTTTGATGGAGATGATTGAAGATATGGAAGAAAACATCCTGCGTTCCAGATTTGCCGGATAAGAATTGTACATCGTCTATGATCAACACATCTATCAATTGATAGAAATGTATAAAATCATTTCTGGTATTCTTTTTAACAGATTCAATGTATTGTTGCGTAAACTTCTCAGCGGAGATATAAAGCACCGTTCGTTCCGGATATTTATCTTTAATATCAACACCAATGGCATGCGCAAGGTGCGTTTTCCCTAAACCAACGCCACCAAAGATCAGCAGAGGGTTAAAAGAAGTACCTCCCGGCTTGTTGGCTACTGCCATTCCTGCGGAACGGGCCAGTCTGTTGGAATCACCTTCTAAAAAATTCTCAAAATTATAATTAGGATTTAGTTGGGATTCTATTTTGATGTTACGAATACCCGGGATCACAAACGGATTTTTTAATTCCGGATTCTTGGATTTAATCGGGACATCCATTTCCTGGGTAGAAACATTACCTCTGTTGGCACTTGGAATCTGTTCCGTAAAGGGTTCCTTATTGCCATAGGTATTTTCCATTTTTATGATATACACCAACTTCGCCTGTTCGCCAAGTTCTTTTGTAAGAGCTACTTTTAGTAATTTAACATAGTGTTCTTCCAGCCATTCATAGAAAAATTTACTGGGAACCTGAATGCTTAAAGCGTTTTCTGAAAGTTTAACTGGTTTTATAGGTTCAAACCATGTTTTGAATGCCTGCGGTTGGATGTTATCTTTGATAAATGCCAAACAATTGTTCCATACGGAATTAGCAGTAACACTCATTTTAAAAAATCTCTATTTAGTGGTTAGTGATCTAAGCTAGTTGGTCAAAGGAAAATCGAAAGATTATCCCTTTTTAGAGTGAGACAAATATGTGAACAAAAAAGCTAAAAAAAAAATCATTTGAGGTTGAATTTATGCTTTTTTTTTCGCATGTTCCGGTACTTTTCACCTCACCTTTAAATATATAGTTTTTAACTGAAAAATGAAGCATCTAAATTCAATTTCTTTTCGAGTTCGATACAGTGAGACCGATCAAATGGGCGTGGTATATCACGGAAACTACGCCCAGTATTTGGAGATGGGTCGGGTAGAGTGGTTAAGGGCCATAGGATTCTCCTACAAACAGATGGAAAATGACGGTATTATGCTGCCTGTTATTTCCCTGCAAATGGAATTTAAGAAATCTGCTACCTATGATGATCTTATCACCGTAACTACTTCATTGACTAAACTCCCAATGGTGCGGATAGAATTTGATTATGAAATAAGAAATGAGCAGGGTGACTTATTGGTCAAAGCAAATACGGTGCTTGCCTTTATTGATATGAAAACAAAAAGGCCAACAAAGTGTCCAACTCAAATTTTGGATTGTCTGCAGTCTTAGGGGTTTAGCTTTCTTAACCATCGGGACGCTTCTATTCCTTTACAATAACTTGCTTTAAAGAGTTAAACATGCTTTTAAAACGTGCTAACTCACTTTTAGGGATGGAGAGCAGCAGTTCACACTTTAATTCTAATTTCTGTGATGCTACAGGCAGGGAGTGTTTTTTTATGATGCGCATCACTTTGTTCATGGAGACGTAATCAAATTCAAGCAATAGAGGTGCTTCCAAGGTCTTATTTATGATATTAGCTTCCTGTAAGGCCAATTGTGCCGCCGATCTGTAAGCTGAAATTAGACCACCAACGCCAAGCTTTGTGCCCCCAAAGTAACGGACTACTGCCACTAAGACATTTGTTACATTGAATGCCTGAATTTGTCCATATATAGGCATTCCCGCAGAATGATTGGGTTCACCGTCATCATTTGCTCGATATGATGTTTCTTCAACACCTAATTGCCATGCATAGCAAACATGGTTGGCACCAGAATGTTCTTCTCGAAGCATATCTAAATGCTGTTTAATGGTTGCCTCATTTTCTACGGCATAGGCATACCCAAGAAATTTACTATTCTTTTCTTTGTAAAGAATGCCACCAGTATTGTTGCTGATAGTTCTGTATAGGTCTTGTTTCTTATTCATTAAAATACTGCTACCAGCAAAATACTCAAAATTGCCATCATTATACCGAACCAATTTTTTGTACTAATGATCTCCTTAAAGAGCAATATCCCTAAAAGAGTTGAAAACATGACAATGGCAACATTATTAATAGTAAAAACAGAGGCGCTATTGAGGGTTTCATTTTGCAATGCCCTGAGAAGAAAATAGATAGAAAAGAAATTCGGGACGCCCAATGCAATTCCTCCAAGGATACTTCTGGAACGTATAGTAATAGGGGTCTGCCGGGATCTGATGAGAATAAAAAGCAGTCCACACAAAGCAGCACTCGCAAATACTGTGGAGGAAAAAATAGGAAACTCCTCTGCCGGAACAAGGTTTTGCTCGGCATATTGAATACTTGCATCAATAATTCCGGATCCCAGAAACACCAAAACAGGTAGGTACAATGATCTTCTGTTAAAGGTCATCGATCCTTTTTTTACTGAGGTGAAGTACACCGCAGCTAATGCTAAAAGTATCCCCAAAACCTTCATGGGCCCCAGTTCTTCGCCGTAGATGATCACTCCCAGAAGCACGGGGATTGTTAGTGACATTTTAGTGGCAACAGAAGCTACAGATACCCCAAGGATCTGGGAGGTCCTGGCCATGAGATTGAAAATAATAATAAATAAGAGTCCTAAAAACAAGGTGCCATAGAACCATTTTTTTGATGGTATTTCAAATAGACTCACGGTTACATCAGAGAGA
The DNA here is from genome assembly GCA_024639765.1 of Eudoraea sp. Classification (GTDB taxonomy): domain Bacteria; phylum Bacteroidota; class Bacteroidia; order Flavobacteriales; family Flavobacteriaceae; genus Muriicola. The sequence continues at coordinate 41,421 of JAHEHU010000005.1, read as the reverse complement.
AAAAAACCAACGGTACAGGCTGTGATGTAATTAATAATGATAGCGTACAATGTTTGTACCTTAAATCTGGTATAGAGCTTAAAAATGACGAAGATCAAACTAGAGCAAAAGATACTCAGAACCAGGTCTAACATATTATAAATGAGAATTTAGTTCTGTCACATCTTCTTTACCCACTATCAAATTCCAGGTCTTGAATCCAAGACGTTTGGCACTGAGGATATGTTCTAGCGTGTCATCTACAAATAAGGTTTCGTTGGCATTCAGGTCATGTTCTGTTATGAACATTCTAAAAATTTCAGGGTCTGGTTTTCTCATTCCTATACAATGAGACAGATAAAACACTTCAAAACACCTTTTAAACTCCTCGTATTTTTGCAAACCTATTTGAGATATGACCTTTTTGATATGGAGTTCATTTGTATTGCTTAAGAGAAAAAGCCTGTAATGCTGTGCATTTGCTAATTTTTGAAGGAATTGGAGTCTTTTCTCCGGAAAATCGAGAATAATACTGTTCCACGCTACAATGATATCTTCCTTTGTTGAATTTGGTAAAAATTTACCTACCGATTCCAGAAACGAAGGGGTATCTAGCATGCCTTTTTCATAAGAAGCTGCCAGGGAGAACAGGCCTTCCGGAATTTCTTTGTATCCTACTTTGTTTAAAGCCTTCAACGTAGCTGATTTATCAAGATTGATAAATACATCGCCAAAATCGAAAATAATGTTCTTAATCATTTCTCAAAATGCATAAGATATCGTCACCAATATTTATTTGGCTCATTTCTTTTCCTTCGATCACCGGTGCTTTAAGGCCTTTTTTAAAGGAAACATTTCCCGTAAAGATCCTTGCTTCATCCCATAGATCGGCTTTTATAAAGGTTGCAAGGGTGGTGGAGCCACCCTCAATGATGACACTTTGTATATCCCTCTTAAACAAGGTTTCGCAGACCTGAGAAGCAAGGTCTTGCGTGAAATCGATGTATTCATATTGAATGCCATTTAGAACGGTATCTGGGATCTTGGATTGTGTAAAAATCAATGTTTCAGCAGTATCATTAAAAATGTTATTGGTAGAGGGTATTTTTAGGTCCTTATCCAGAATGACCCTTAACGGAGAATTGCCCGCCCAGGATCTGGTGGTTAAGGTAGGATTATCTGTGAGCGCCGTGCTGGTTCCCACTAAAACAGCCTGCTCCTCACTGCGCCATTGGTGTACTTTCTGACGCGAATAACGGTTTGTGATCCAGAAAGGACGGGGTTCCTTATCCCGCTCATTTACAGAAGGTGCTAAAAAGCCATCTCTGCTCTCTGCCCATTTTAAGATGATATAGGGCCGTTCCTTTTCGTGGAAGGTAAGGAAACGCCTGTGATGATACCGACATTTGCTCTCTAAAAGTGGCGTGACTACTTCACAACCTGCGGCCAATAATTTTTCTATGCCCTTTCCACCTACTTTTTCATGTGGATCTTTTACACCAATAACTACTCTTGGGATCTTTGACGAAATGATGAGATCAACGCAGGGTGGTGTTTTACCATGGTGGGCACATGGTTCCAGGGTTACATATAAGGTTGAATTTTTTAAAAGCTCCCTGTCTTTTACGGAACGGATGGCATTTACTTCTGCGTGCGACCCTCCAAAAGGACTGGTAAATCCTTCTCCAATGATGGAGTTTTCGTGAACAATAACACATCCTACCATAGGATTGGGCGCAGTAGTTCCAAGACCGTTTTTGGCGATTTCAATACTCCGCAACATATATTTTTCGTGTATCTTCACATCGCAAAAATAGGATATTAATCATGATTTCAGATGTCCCTAGAATAAGGGAAATGATACCAGCCGATAACGACCAGGTCGCCCAGGTAATCCGAACGGTTTTAGAAGAACATAAGGTCCCCAAAATTGGTACTACCTATGCGGATCCACTACTAGATTCTTTATTTGAATATTATGATAAACCGGGAGCCGCTTATTTTGTGTTGGAAAATCAACATAAAATTTTGGGAGGTGGCGGTATTATTGCTTTGGAAGCACATGAAGGGAATGTTTGTGAATTACAGAAAATGTACTTTTTAAATGAAGTTAGAGGGATGGGGATGGGTGCAAAAATGCTTGCTCAGTGTTTGGATCGGGCAGCTCATGAAGGGTACGACTTCTGTTACTTAGAGACTATGCCATACATGACAAGGGCCCAAAAACTCTATGTGAAATGGGGGTTTGAATATCTGGAAGCGCCCATGGGCAATACAGGGCATTATTCGTGCTCCGTTTGGATGCTTAAAAAACTGAAGATTTGATTTGCCATTGATGTTGTTAAAGGACATAAAACATATTTTTCATCAGGAATTGAACATCCAATACGGTTCAGAAGAGGTAGCACACTTCTTCTACTATTTGGTAGAGACTTATTTAGGACTGCCCCGGTTTCATTTGGCTATGCATCCACAATGGATCGTTACCAAGGAAGAAGAATCCATGTTTTTTGAGGGACTCGCGGCTTTAAAGCAAGGAAGGCCCATACAGTATATATTGGGTACTACAAAGTTTCTGGATCTTAGCTTAATAGTAAATGAACATGTCTTAATACCAAGACCGGAAACGGAAGAATTGGTTCAATGGGTGATTGAGGACTATCAAAATTCCAGTACACCTGTAAAAATTTTGGATATAGGTACCGGTAGTGGTTGTATTGCCATTGCCCTCGCAAATTATTTGCCGAATACCGAAGTAAGTGCCATTGATATTTCCAAAGAAGCCCTTGTCGTTGCAAAACAAAATGCGGAAAGGAACAAGGTAGCCGTCTCTTTCAAACAAGCAGACCTTATGACTATGAACATTAGTGAGCAAGACTATGACATTATAATTTCTAATCCTCCGTACGTGCTAGACAGAGAAAAGGTGTCTATGCAAGAGCATGTAAAGAATTCTGAACCTCACTTAGCACTTTTTGTTCCTGACGGTCAACCTTTGTTGTATTATGAATATCTTGCCAGGGTGGCACAAAAAAGCCTTAAAAAGGGGGGTAGCTTGTATCTTGAGATCAACGAAGCATTTGGGAAAGAGGTTCGTGATTTGTTAAAGGAACATGCTTTTGCCTTTACAGAAATACGGCAAGACCTTCATGGGAAGGATCGGTTCATTAAAGGAATGAAAATGGAATCAAAGACTTAGAATATAGGATACATGAATATTGAAGAGCAGATACTAAGACTTAGGGACGAATTGCACGATCATAATTACAGGTACTATGTGCTGGATGCACCTGTAATTTCTGATTATGATTTTGACATGAAATTGAAAGAGCTTCAAACATTGGAGCAGGCCCATCCCGAATTTATGGATGAGACATCTCCTACGATGCGGGTAGGGGGTACGGTAACAAAAAATTTCAATACGCTTGCACATGATCAACGCATGTATTCCTTGGACAATTCTTATTCAAAAGAAGAATTATTGGAATGGGAAAAGCGGGTGAAACGCAACCTTGGAGATGCCATAGTAAGCTATACGTGTGAATTAAAATACGACGGGGCCTCTATTAGCCTGACCTATGAAAACGGGCAACTTGTAAGAGCATTGACAAGAGGAGACGGCTTTCAGGGGGATGAGGTTACTGCCAATGTTAAAACTATCCGATCAGTACCCTTACATCTCCGAGGGGATTATCCTCCCAAGTTCGATATCCGAGGTGAGATCATCCTGCCTTTAAAAGGCTTCGAAGAAATGAATATGGAGCGAATCAGGAGCGGCGAGGATCCTTATATGAATCCAAGGAACACGGCATCGGGAAGTCTAAAATTACAGGACAGTGCCTTAGTGGCTGAAAGACCTTTGGATTGTTTATTATATGCCCTGGTTGGGAGAGATCTTCCGGTAAAAACTCACTATGAGCTTCTGGACAAGGCGAGAGGATGGGGATTCAAAATTCCGAGGGAAGCCCGCTTATGTCATTCAATGAAGGAGGTTTTAGACTTCCTGGATCACTGGGACATTCACAGACACGAATTGCCTTATGAAACAGATGGGGTGGTCATAAAAGTAAATGACCTTCAGCAACAGGAGGAGTTAGGGTACACCGCAAAATCGCCACGCTGGGCCATTGCTTATAAATTTAAAACAGAACAGGCTAGTTCTGTATTAGAAAAGATCACCTACCAGGTGGGGCGCACAGGAGCTATTACTCCTGTGGCCAACCTTCAGCCGGTCTTGTTGGCAGGTACTACGGTAAAACGGGCTTCTTTACATAATGCAGATCAAATAGCAAAACTCGATATACGGGAAGGAGATACCGTATATGTTGAAAAAGGGGGAGAGATTATTCCGAAGATCGTTGGAGTTGACATGAGTCAGCGTGCTGAAGGGTCTACTCCTACACAATACATAACCCATTGCCCGGAATGTAGCACTTTACTTCGTAGGGAGGAAGGCGAGGCGCAACATTTTTGCCCAAACACAACGGGTTGCCCTCCTCAGATAACAGGGAGAATTCAGCATTTTATTTCCAGAAAGGCCATGGATATTGACGGACTAGGGGCTGAAACGGTCGAATTATTATTTAAAGAGGGACTTATACATAATTATGCAGATCTCTATACCCTATCCATGGAACAGATCGTTCCATTGGAGCGCATGGCAGAAAAGTCGGCCGAAAATCTTGTTAAGGGAATAGCAGATTCGGTTAAGATCCCTTTTGAACGTGTATTGTTCGGACTTGGGATCCGTTTCGTAGGTGAAACGGTAGCAAAGACCCTGGCAAAAGCCTATAAAAATATTGATGCCTTAATGGCTGCATCATCTGAAGAATTGATGGAGGTCAATGAGATAGGTCAGCGCATTGCGGAAAGTGTCGTTTCTTTTTTTAGGGAAGACGAGAACCGGGAGATCGTAGACCGTCTCAAAACATACGGGCTGCAGTTTTCTCTAACGGAGGAGCAACTCCAAAACCAGACCGACTTGTTGAAAGGGAAAACCCTGGTGGTCTCAGGTGTATTTGAAAATTTAGAGCGGACAGAACTAAAAAAGTTGATTGAGGATAATGGGGGGAAGGTAAGTTCTTCCATTTCTTCCAAAACATCCTACCTGGTAGCCGGCAATAATATGGGTCCCAGTAAACGAACCAAGGCAGAAACTCTGGGCGTACCAATAATTTCAGAGTCTGATTTTATGGAATTGATACAGTAAGTATTGAAAGGATTACCCACATGATGTATGAAGTCTATCCATAGCATACAGGAATTCTATAAACTGGTGGAGCATTTAGAGGCACCACCTACCTCCTGGAAGGAAGAGGAAGCTTCTCTGTGGTACGATGCCAAAGGAAATTGGGATAAGGCCCATGAGTTGGTAGATTCCCTTAACACGCCATCTGCTACCTGGATCCATGCCTATCTACACCGCAAGGAGGGGGATCAATGGAATGCCGAATACTGGTATAGGCAAGCAAGGAAGCCTGTCCCGGATAAATCCCTGGAGGCAGAATTTGAGGAGATTATAACGGCATTGTTGATTTCATGAGGGTAAAGCACATTGTGATATCCAGACCTGCAATGTTACCCAGCCACGTGTCGTCATTTTAAATTTCTATTCTTAATAAGATCGTCTTGGTAAACCTTAATTTGGTATGGCACTAGACTTTGATAGACATCCCTTTCCCTGTACTTTTTTTAGAACCATCAAAGAAAAAATCAATTCGTCCCAGATTGATTCCATAACATCCTACCTGGTTGATCAAAACGGGCTTGTCTTTTCTGTTATTTCGAATAACAGGTTTATCGAGAAAGGTATGCGTATGCCCCCCAATGATAAGATCTATATCTTGTGTTTTGGAAGCCAGAATCACGTCACTTGGTAATTGGCGCGAACTCTTATATTCATAGCCAAGGTGGGAAAGGCAGATAACAAGGTCGCATTTCTTGTCCTCTTTTAGTATTCTACTCATATCCTGTGCCATTTCAATGGGATCGAGGTATAGGGTTTCCTTATACAGTTTTTTCGTGACCAGTCCGTCTAACGCTATCCCAAGCCCAAAAACACCCACTTTTATACCATCAACCACAAAAATTTTAAAAGGGGAGGTGTAGCCATCTAACACGGTATTGGTGAAATCATAGTTTGCAGAGAGGAAGTCAAAATTGGCATAGGGCATTTGCGCTAAAAGTCCATCCACCCCATTGTCAAAATCATGATTACCGATGGTGGCCGCGTCGTACCCAAGGGTACTCATTAATTTAAACTCTAATTCACCCCCATAAAAATTAAAATAAGGTGTGCCTTGAAAAATATCCCCGGCATCGAAGAGCAGGGTATTGGGATTTTCATTTCGTATCTGTGTAATTAGGGTGGCCCTTCTCGCCAAACCACCCAAATTGGGGAATGTAGCATGCTCTTTTGGAAAAGGATCTATATGACTGTGAACATCGTTGGTATGTAAAATGGTAATTTGTTTTTTGGAAAACGATGAGCAACTGGTTAGCAAGGCACCTCCCAGACCAACAAATCCGGCACCAGACAACGTATTCTGAATGAATGATCTGCGTTTCATGGATTGTTGATTTGAATGAATCTGTCATCTACCTGAGCTTTCAGGGTGTCTATTTTTGTAAAATAATCGATCATGGCATTTCTTAACAGATAATCTAGTTCAGTAACGCTTTTATGTTCGGTTAAAAAGTTCATTTTACCCCCTCCGTATAATAGATAATCGATAGTGGCAAGATAGTAGGTTCTATTTTCGTCAAAAGGTTTTCCCTGAATGTTGACAGATTGTAGAGTACCGTCGCTGTTCAGAACAATCTTCATACCACCAAACGGCTGAGGTCTGTTGGAAGCAATAATATAGCCCACCATTTCCCGGATAGCTTTTCCTGGTAGTTCAAGGACCACTATATAATTTTCAAAAGGCATCACTTCATAGGCCGCACGGGCGGTGACATTTCCGGCGGAGATAACATTGCGGATACCACCAAAATTTAGCAGGGCAATGTCTACATCATGTCCTGTTCGCGATCTAAAAATGGGCTGAGACTGCGCCATTAATATATCGGCCATCAGATTGCCTTCGGAGGTGTTTAATTTACCGTCTGTCTTTACAATCTCCTTAGGAGCAAAGGCCAATACACTGTCTACAACGCTGTTAACCCGATTTCGGAAAGGTTGCAGAAAGGTTTCGATCGAATCATTGGAGGGTACTTCTGAATTGATGGGTAGTTGCTTGCCTTCAATTAAAGTAAGTGTTGGCGGACGTTCAGCACAAGCAGTGAGGAGAACAATTGTTATAAATACAACAAAATGTTTCATATTTAAGATGTCTAAACGGAATAACTTAGTCCCGTGAAATGCTAAGAGAATGGTTACCTTTACCAAAACGTAAAGATAAATGTTTTTACAGGGACTCAAGGACAAATTCAAGCATAAATCAGGCGAAAAATACCTTAAGAATGAACTCTTAAAAAATCCTGATCTTGAAAGAAACAAGAAAGGAATTAAGAACGTTGGGGTCATAGCAGATCTCGATTCTTTTGATAATGCAGATCTTTTTTACCAGTTTATTGATATGTTCAATTTAAGGCCCAATGCCGTGAAAATAATTGGATATAGGGGGTTTTATGATAAGAACTCGCCCTATGCAACTCCCGTTTTTTCAGATAAAGACCTGGGGTGGAATGGAGCCGTAGAGAATAGTTATGCTTTGGAATTTTTGACCAAGGAGTATGACCTTCTTATAAATTATTACACACAGGATACGTTGATCATGAAACTAATGACCGTAAAGACGAAAGCTAGAATAAAGGTAGGTTTTGCCGAAATAGATCCTGAGTTGAATGATTTGATTTTGCAAACGGGGTTACAAGATTTTAATACCTTTAAAACAGAATTAAAGAAGTATCTAAAAGTAATGAACGAATTATAATTATGGAACAATTATATGGAACGGGAGTAGCATTGATCACACCTTTTAAAAAGGACGGTTCCGTAGACATAGCGTCACTTAGAAGGGTAGTGCAGTATTCCATAGAGGGAGGCGTAGATTATCTGGTGGTTTTAGGTACCACAGGCGAATCTGTAACGCTCAACCAGGATGAGAAGCAACTGGTACTTAAAACAGTTATTGAAGAGAATAATGGAAGGTTACCCTTGGTGATAGGGATGGGTGGAAATAACACCTCTCAACTTGTTCAAGAATTAAAGAATGCCGATCTGGAAGCCTTTGATGCGGTACTATCTGTATCTCCCTATTACAACAAGCCTACCCAAGAAGGCATTTATCAACATTATAAAATGTTAGCTGCTGTATCACCCAAGCCTATAATTCTATACAACGTCCCAGGAAGGACCGGTAGTAACATTTTGCCAGCCACGGTTGTTAGGTTGGCCAATGATTGTCCTTCTATTATTGCCATAAAAGAAGCCTGTGGGAATATGGATCAAATCAGACAGTTATTGAAGGAAACTCCTTCCGGATTCCACGTAATATCTGGCGATGATATTACGGCACTCCCAACAGTGTTAGAAGGGGGTATTGGTGTCATCTCTGTATTAGGCCAAGGAATGCCTGTACAAATGAGTAAAATGATACGTCTTGGGCTAAACGGAGAACACGAAGAGGCCTATCAATTACATCACGCACTTGCACCGGGGATGGATCTTATCTTTAAAGAAGGCAACCCGGCCGGGATCAAAGCTATTTTTGAAAGTCTCGGTATTTCAACCGCCGTAGTGCGCTTACCACTAATTGAAGCATCTGCGGGTTTAAAGTCTAAGATTTCTTCATTCGTTAGAGAATTTGTGGTCTCCATATGAGTCCAATTCGTTAAATCTTCCTCAAAACACCTTGTTTATGGGGTTAAACCTAGTATGTTTACATTAAAGTTTTAGTTTTTTATTCCGCCTAGAATTCTTAATTTTGCAAAATGTTTTTAAAGCACCGAATCTTACTTTTATTGGCTGTTGTAGCTTTTTTGTCGCAATCTTGTAATGAGTACCAAAAGGTCTTAAAGAATGAAGACGTTAAAGCAAAGTACGAGATGGCTGAGAAATACTATGAAGCCGAGGACTTCAAAAGAGCAAACAGGTTGTTTGAACAGATAGCTCCGAAGTATGTTGGTAAACCGCAAGGGGAGCGTGTCCAATTTTTCCTGGCGAATACGTATTATCAGGTTAAGAACTACAATTTTGCCGGATATCAATTTGAACGATTTTTGAAGTCGTATCCCAAAAGTGATAAAGCTGCTGAAGCTTCATTTTTAGGGGCCAAAAGCTATTACATGCTTTCACCAAGGTATTCACTGGATCAAACGGATACGGAAAAGGCGCTTGTTAAGTTACAGAACTTCATTAATACATATCCTGATTCTGAATTTATGCCAGAGGCTAATAGTATGGCAAAGGAACTAACCACAAAAAAGGAGAAGAAGGCATTTGAAATAGCAAAACAGTTTACCAAACTTGGTAATTCCTACATATTAGATTACAGCATATCTGCCGTGGCAGCCCTGGATAATTTTGTTTCTGATTATCCGGGAACATCTTTCAGGGAAGAAGCACTCTATCTCAAATTGGTAGCAACAACAAATCTTGCATTGAACAGTACTCTAAATAGAAAAGAAGAACGGTTGGAAACCGCTGAAGCGGCTTACAATAATCTCTTAAAATATTATCCTAATACCAGCTTTATAAAAGATGCTGATGACTTACGGGAAAAGGTAAGTAAAGAAATGACCAGTTTTAAGGACCAAGAAAATTTAGCTAAATGAATATGAACGATTTAAAGAATTCCAAAGCACCGGTTTCTACCGTTACGATCAACAGAAATGAGTTCGATCAAAAGACAGATAACATTTATGAGGCCATTTCCATAGCTTCAAAAAGAGCCATTCAGATCAACTCAGAGATCAAAAAGGAATTATTGGAGAAATTAGAAGAATTTGCTACCTATAGTGATAGTCTTGAAGAAGTTTTTGAGAACAAGGAGCAAATAGAGGTTTCTAAATTCTACGAAAAATTACCTAAGCCACATGCCATGGCCATTATGGAATGGTTGGAAGACAGAATTTACTATCGCAATACTGAGAAAGACGGAGAATAAATGTTAGTCGGCAAAAAGATCCTTTTGGGAGTTACCGGAGGTATTGCCGCCTACAAGACCGCTTTCTTAGTTCGCTTACTTATCAAAGCCGGCGCTGAAGTTAAAGTAATTTTAACCGAAAGTGCCGTTTCTTTTGTCACCCCATTAACGCTGGCCACACTCTCCAAGAATCCGGTACATCTCGACTTTATAAACGAGGAGGATGGAACGCTAGACTGGAACAATCATGTTGAGCTCGGATTGTGGGCAGACCTAATGATCATTGCTCCGGCAACTGCCAATACCATGTCTAAGATGGCCAATGGCAGCAGTGATAATCTTCTGCTAGCTACCTATCTTTCTGCCAAATGTCCTGTGTATTTTGCTCCTGCGATGGATCTTGACATGTATCAACATCCAACTACAAAAGCTAATTATCAGCAACTACAATCCTTCGGAAATATTATGATACCGGCTACATCAGGTGAACTGGCCAGCGGTCTAGATGGAGAGGGTCGTATGGAAGAACCCGAGAACATCATTGCGTTTATAGGACAACATTTAAAAAAAGGATTGCCCCTGGAAAATAAGAAAGTGTTGATTACCGCAGGACCAACCTATGAGGCCATAGATCCTGTACGTTTTATTGGGAATCACTCTTCCGGATTAATGGGAATTGAATTGGCCAAAAAAGCTTCATCTTTAGGGGCCAATGTAGTGCTCATCCTGGGCCCGTCAGGTATAAAGACAGAAGACCCATCCATAGAGGTGGTTCATATAACCTCTGCAGATGAGATGTATACTGCAGCGATCACTCATTTTGAGAAAGCAGAAGTTGTAATTGCCGCCGCCGCTGTTGCAGACTATAAGCCGAAGAACGTGGCAAAAGAAAAGATCAAAAAATCTTCTGACGACATCACCTTAGAATTGGTAAAAAACAAAGATATTTTGTTATCCCTCGGGAAGGTGAAGAAGGGACAGTACGTAGTAGGTTTTGCTTTGGAAACTGAAAACGAACTGGCGAACGCCCTTCAAAAATTACAAAAGAAGAACCTGGATGCCATTGTTCTCAATTCTTTACAGGACAAAGGAGCAGGCTTTGGAGGCAGTACCAATAAAATAACCTTTATAGACAAGAATTCTTCAATTAAATCGTTTGAAGTAAAGACTAAAGCCGAAGTAGCTTCAGATATTTGGAACGAAATAATCTCCAGGATACATGCGTAAGATAGTGAACCTTTTTTGTGTCCTCCTTATGACCATTACGGTTGCGGGGCAGGAGCTCAATTGTGTCATTACTGTAAATTCGGATCAGGTAAGTCAGACCAATCAACAGATCTTCAGAACCCTGGAGCGCTCTCTGAACGATTTTGTAAATAAGAACAAATGGACCAACAGAGTATATAAGGAGAATGAACGCGTAAATGCCAGGATGTTCATTACAGTGAACAAATTTGAATCTAACCGGTTTGAAGCCAATATTCAGATACAGTCTTCAAGGCCTGTATTCAATACTTCCTATGAAAGTCCTGTTTTTAATTACAAGGACAACCAATTCAACTTTGAGTATATAGAATTTCAACCTCTTATCTATAATCAAAATGTTTTCAACTCTAACCTGGTAGGTGTAATGGCCTATTATGTTTACATTGTTCTAGGCCTCGATGCAGACACCTATGCCTTAGAAGGTGGAACAGATTTCTACAAGGAAGCTCAAAAAATAGTGACACAGGCCCAAGGCAGTAATTTTTCTGGCTGGAGCCAATCTGCCACAGATAATCGCACCCGTTTTGTACTGGTGGATAACTTGTTATCTAATACCTTCAGGGAATACAGGATTGCTATGTATAATTATCACCGCAAGGGATTGGATATACTGGGAGACAACAATAGTACGGGAAAGCAAGTGATTTCCGGTTCTATGCGCTTATTTGAAACCCTTATACAGCGAAGGCCCAATGCTTTTTTGATCCAAACTTTTTTCGATGCCAAATCGGAAGAGATACTCAATATTTTTTCAGATGGTCCGAAAGTGGATGTCGTAGCCCTTAAAAGCACCCTAAATAAGGTTGCTCCGTTCTATTCTTCTACCTGGAACGAGATAAAATATTAAGTTCCCCCATTTTTTTACAGGACATATTCGGTTATCTTTACGCTACTTTTAAGGATACGGAATTGCTGACACACCTCACCATAAAAAACTATGCCCTTATTGAAGACCTTTCGGTCTCATTCGATAAAGGATTTAGCACTATTACCGGGGAAACCGGGGCGGGTAAGTCTATTTTTTTAGGAGGCTTGTCTCTTGTATTGGGTAAGCGAGCCGATCTCAGTTCCTTGCGGGACAAGGATCTAAAATGTATCATAGAAGCTGAATTTGATGTTGAAGATTACGGCTTGGAGGTTATGTTTGATTCATACGACCTCGATTATGATCTGCGAACCATTCTTAGGAGGGAAATTCACCCCAATGGCAAATCTCGTGCTTTTATAAACGATACTCCTGTAACCCTGGACGTTATGTCCCAACTAGGACAACGTCTTATAGATATTCATTCACAACATCAAACTCTGGAACTCACGGAGAATGAATTTCAGCTAAAGGTGATAGATGCCCTTGCTAATAATAAGCAACTTCTATCCAGATACCATAAACATCTGAATGTGTTTGAGGCAGCACAAAAGGAGTTGCAGTACCTTACAGAATCGCTCGCCGAATCAGAAAAGGAACAGGATTATAATAATTTTTTATACAATGAGTTAAAGAATGCACCGTTGCAAGCAGGGATTCTAGAGGACTTAGAATCGTCTTATGAACAGCTCAGCAATGTGGAAAGTATTCTGGAGCAGTTGTCTAATGGACATCAGCTTTTAACGAATGAAGAAATTGGCATACAAACCTTGCTCACTCAATGTAAGCAAAGCATATCCAAACTGGCAGGCTACGGAGCAACATATGCTTCTTTAACTGAAAGAATTCAATCAGTTTTCTTGGAGTTAGATGATATTACCTCGGAAATAGAATCGCTGCAAGAAGAGGTAACTCCTAATCCGGGGCTCTTGGTTGAGGTTAATGAGAAACTTCAACTCCTTTATACATTGCAGAAAAAGCACAATGCAGCATCGGTAGAAGAACTTCAGGCAATAAAGAACCAATTAGAAGAAAAATTAAGTAAATCAGAAAACCTTGAACAAGATATAACGGCACAGGAGGCTCTTATAGCAGCCACAAAACAGGAATTGACAGCGCTGGCAGCCGAACTGCATAATAGAAGAACAGAAGTTTTACCTCAATTGAAAAATAAACTGGAATCTTCCTTGCAGTCCTTAGGGATGCCTAATGCTTCATTTAGAATTGAACTTGTGAATGCTGAGTCCTTTCTGAATAGCGGAAGAGACCACCTGGTTTTTGAATTCTCCGCGAACAGGGGATCCAATTTTGGTTCCCTAAAGAAAGTAGCATCCGGAGGAGAACTTTCCAGAATAATGTTGATCATAAAATCTATACTTGCATCCTATGAGCAATTACCTACTATGATGTTCGACGAAATAGATACTGGGGTATCGGGAGAGATCTCAAACAATATGGGCGACATCATGGAACAAATGAGCGCCAAGATGCAGGTTTTTTCAATTACCCACCTCCCACAGGTTGCTTCAAAAGGAGATCATCATTACAAAGTGTATAAAGAAGACGATGGTGAAGTGACCAGAACGCGTATGAAAAAACTTTCTCCTGAAGAACGAGTGTTAGAATTGGCAGAAATGTTAGGGGGAAAGGCCTTATCCGATTCGGCCATGGCTCATGCCAAACAATTACTTAATTAAGAATAAATTAAATATATTTAAGGACAACATAAACCTAAGAAACAAACCATGGGATACAACTTACTCAAAGGAAAAAAGGGAATCATATTTGGAGCGTTAGATGAGAATTCTATAGCCTGGAAAACTGCAGAAAGGGTACATGAGGAAGGAGGCACTTTTGTTCTGACAAATGCACCAATTGCAATGCGAATGGGTCAGATCAATGAATTGGCAAAAAAAACCAATGCTGAGATCATTCCTGCCGATGCTACGAGCGAAGAGGATCTCGCCAATTTGGTTGCCAGGTCTATGGAAATTTTGGGAGGCAAACTAGATTTTGTATTGCACTCTATAGGAATGTCTGTCAATGTTAGAAAAGGTCGTTTATATACTGATGAGAAATACGATTTTACGACCAAAGGATGGGATGTTTCTGCCCTTTCATTCCACAAAGTAATGCAAAGTTTGTACAAGGCCGATGCAATGAATCAATGGGGTAGTATTGTGGCCCTCACTTATATGGCCGCGCAGCGCACGTTCCCGGATTATAATGATATGGCAGACAATAAAGCTTATTTGGAATCGGTGGCCAGAAGTTTTGGATATTTCTTTGGAAAAGAGAAAAAAGTACGCGTCAATACCATCTCTCAATCACCAACGCCTACTACGGCCGGTCAGGGAGTTAAGGGTTTTGATGGCTTTATTTCATATGCAGAAAAAATGTCACCTTTAGGAAATGCTACCGCCCTAGATTGTGCCAATTATACGGTTTCTCTCTTTTCAGATCTAACTAAGAAAGTGACCATGCAAAACCTGTTTCATGATGGTGGATTCTCCAACACCGGGGTAAGTCAGGAAGTAATTGAACGATTTACAGAGTAAACAGAACTAATACAGCGTTAGGCCATCCTCTAAGGGATGGCTTTTCTTTTATAACATGGCCATGGATCTTTTCTTTTCATTTATCATACCTGTTTACAATAGACCAGAAGAAATTAGGGAGCTGTTAGAGAGTCTTTTGGAGCAAACCTATCAACACCCTTACGAGATAGTGATCGTTGAAGATGGGTCTCAAAACCGTTCAGAAGAAGTGGTACAATCCTTTCAGGAAAAATTGCCTGTCACGTATTTTTATAAAGAAAATAGTGGACCCGGAGATTCTCGTAATTATGGGATGCGGAAGGCAAAGGGTAATTATTTCATTATCCTGGATTCGGACTGTTTGCTGCCCCCCTCATATTTAGAAAGTGCCTCCGTGGCCCTTGAAGATCATTATGTAGATTGTTTTGGGGGACCAGATACAGCACATCCTAGTTTTAGTACAACTCAAAAGGCCATAAATTATGCCATGACCGCCTTTATCACTACCGGAGGAATCCGTGGAGATAAAAAGGCTGCTCATAAATTTCAACCCAGGAGTTTTAATATGGGGATTTCAAAGGGGGCCTTTGAAAAGACAGGTGGTTTCGGAAAGATACACCCCGGGGAAGATCCGGATCTAAGCATACGTTTATGGCATCTTGGATACAAGACCCGCCTAATACCTGAGGCTTTCGTATATCATAAAAGACGTGTAGATTTTAATAAATTCTACATCCAGGTAAAGAAATTCGGAATGGTGAGGCCCATATTAAATAGCTGGCATCCTCATACAGCAAAACTCATCTATTGGTTCCCTTTCTTTTTTATCATTGGCCTTCTTGGGGCGATCTGTTTATCGGTATTTCACATATATTGGTTCTTATATCTCTATTTATTATATTTTATAATTGTCTTGCTCGACTCATGGAATAAAAATAAGGCAGTGGGTATTGCATTCATGTCGGTGTGGGCCGTTTTGATACAATTTGCGGGCTATGGACTGGGTTTTTTTAAATCGACATTCTTACTTACATTTAGTAAAAAGAAACCTCAGGAATTATTTCCCACCTTATTTTTTAAATAATAATGGCTACAAAACAAGTTTTAAAAGGAGCTACAAAGCGAAAGGTGAAAGTCTTTGTGATCTTATTATTTTGTTCATTCCTTGCGTGGCTTGTTAGTAAACTGTCAGATCAGCATACAGATCGGGCTACGTTTGAATTGGTCTATAATAATATTCCCGATTCCCTTTTTTTTCTGGGAGCTTCCAAAGATAAATTGACAATTACAGCAAGAGGTAGTGGATGGCAGTTTCTGGGGTCCCGATTTACAACCAGGAAATTATCAATTGATCTTAAGGAGATGAGTTACCGTGGAAATAAATATTTCCTGACGGAATCGGAGTACAGAGAACAGGTCGAATCAAAGCTCCCTGATGCCATGACCATCCTCCAAATGGATCAGGACACCTTATTTTTTGATTTTAGCCGTATGATTAGCAAAAAGGTACCGATTAAAGCAGATGTCACCATAGATCTTGCACAAAACTACCTGATGTATGGGGACCTGCAGCTCTCTCCAGACTCAGTGGTGCTGAGGGGTCCTTTACAGGAAATAGACACCATTAAAGAAGTGCGTACTGAGGCAGTTGTAATTTCTGATGTGTCCGATAGTTTTGAGCGAAAATTGCAGTTTTTAAAACCATCTGAGCTTGTCCATGCTGTGTACGAACAACAGACGGTCTTGCTTTCAGCGACAGTTTTCCGCTTTTCTGAAAAAATGTTTCAGGTCCCCGTAGAGGTGGCCAATTTGCCCGAGGGTACTCAAATAAGAACCTTTCCCAATACGGTGGAAGTGTTGTGCAAGGCGAGCGTAGAACGTTTAAGGGAAGTGGTCCCTTCAGATTTCAGGGTAATTGCAGATCTGACTGATATCAAAGAGGGTTCATCCTTTTTACCTTTGTATTTGATACAACAACCAGATAGTCTTCCCAGTGTTCAAATGAGGCAATCGCAGGTAGAATTCATTTTAAAAAGAGAATGAAACGAGTAGGGCTTACCGGAGGAATAGGTAGTGGTAAAACTACTGTAGCCGCAATGTTCAGGGATTTAGGTGTGGCCGTTTATAACTCAGACATAGAGGCAAAGCGGTTGATGAATGAAGATCCAGTCCTGCGAACTGCCATTAAGGAACTTTTTGGGGAACAGGCCTACGAAAACAATGTGTTGAATAGAAAATTACTTGCTGAAAGAGTATTTAAAAATAAAGAACTGCTCAAGGCTCTAAACCAAATTGTACACCCTGCTGTCCGGGCAGATTTTAAGTCCTGGACTGAGCTACAGAAAGGGTCTTATGTGATACAGGAAGCAGCCATCCTGTTTGAAAATGGTGGTTACAAGGAATTTGACAAAATGATCTTGGTGACAGCCCCTAAGAAAATAAGGATCGCCCGTATAAAAAAACGCGATGACCTCTCGGAAAAAGCAATTCTGGAACGGATGCAGCATCAATGGCCTGTTCGCAAAAAAAAGGAGTTGGCGCAGTATGTGATTCACAATAAAAATTTAAAGGATACGCGTCATCAGGTGCAAATAATTCATGATTTGATCCTAGAAAATCGATTTAAACAATAATTTTAACATTTTTGTTAAGATTAGGTTAAACAAGCAATCCGCTAAATGTTAAATTTTTAATTTTACCGCTGAATGAATAAGCGATTATTTGTTTTTCTTGTCATCTTAATGAGCTTGTCCCTTGTTGGGATTATTTCGGTTCAATTATATTGGATTAAAAGGTCTGTAGACGACAAAGAAGAACAGTTCTCAAATGCTATAGCTGAGGTTCTCAATAGGGTCACAGACAAGATTGAGGAACGGGAAATGAGAGATTATTCCGATAGGTTCTTGAGCCTAAAGGATAGCTTGGGTGAGATTAAGAGTTCTCATCTCAGCAATATCTTTTTTATAGATAGGGACATTAATTCTAACGAGATCCTTTTCTATTCCCACGGTATTCTAGAAGAGGATTACAATATAGCATCTACGTTCTTTGACAGCGTTACCGGTGATACCACAGCAATTAAAAATATCACCAGTAAACGCACAAAAACCATTTTCAAAGAAGAATATGGCCTGGATGGTAAAGCGTATAGCTTAAATCCGATCCAGAAACTGGAGAAGATAGGAGGCCTGTCTTCGGTAGATAGAGCTGTTTTTGATGACGTATACAGGCAGTATGCCGAAAATGTTCCGATTCATCAACGCGTTTCTAAACAGGAAATAGAATTATTGCTCAATCAGGAATTAAGCAATATGGCAATAGATACCGACTTTCAATACGGTATTTATAGCCGGGGCTTACCAACTAAAGTAAAGTCCAGACGATTCAGGTTTGGGGAGTCTACTATTTACAAGGCACCTGTCTTTAAGAATAGTGAGGGGAGCAGTAATTTTGCTCTTTTGCTTTCTTTTCCGGGCAAAAAGAAATTTCTGTTGCAATCGGTCCTGGGGATGGCATTTCTTTCATTGCTTTTTACTCTGGTGATTGTAATTGCCTACGCAAGTGCTATTTACCAACTAATTCGTCAGAAACAGATCTCTGAAATTAAATCAGATTTCATCAACAATATGACGCATGAGTTTAAAACGCCCATTGCCACCATTAATCTGGCAGTAGAGGCCATTCGAAATCCTAAGATAATAGGGGATGAGGAGAAAGTAAGACGGTATCTTCAAATGATAAGGGATGAAAACAAACGAATGCATGCTCAGGTAGAAAATGTGCTAAGGATCTCAAAACTGGAACGAAACCAGTTAGATATTTCCAAAGATAGGGTAGATGCCCACGATCTTATAAAGACAGCAATATCTCATGTTGATCTCATAGTTATGGATCGCGGAGGATATATACACACTCATCTGGATGCAGAGCGTTCAGAGATCCTGGCTAATGAAATGCATTTCGGGAACGTATTGGTCAATATTATGGATAATGCCATTAAGTATTCTCCAGAGGCACCTAAAATTGATGTTTATTCCGAAGTAGCGAATAATTATTTAATTATAAAGATCGGGGATCAGGGTGCGGGGATGAGTAAGGCTGTTTTGAAAAAGGTGTTTGAGAAGTTTTATAGAGAACATACAGGAGATATACACAATGTTAAAGGTCACGGTTTAGGATTGGCCTATGTTAAAAAAATAGTAGAAGACCATCAAGGCGAGGTTTATGCGGAAAGTGAAAAAGGAAAAGGCAGCACTTTCTATATTAAGGTGCCTTTAATTTAAATGATATGGAAACAGTAAATAAGAAAATATTATTGGTAGAAGATGATCCAAATTTCGGGATCGTCCTGAAGGATTATTTGTCTATGAACGATTTTGATGTAACTCTTGCCAAAAATGGCATGGAGGGCTTTGAGAAATTTAAAAAGGACAATTATGACATCTGTATTTTGGATGTGATGATGCCTTATAAGGATGGATTTACCCTGGCCAAAGAGATACGAGACAAAAATGAAAATGTACCTATTGTATTTCTCACGGCTAAGACTATGAAAGAAGATGTCTTAAAGGGATATAAAGCAGGGGCAGATGATTATTTGAACAAGCCATTTGATTCAGAGGTCCTTCTTATGAAACTTAAAGCAATACTTCAAAGAAAGGCATCTAGCACGCTTGCAGACAGTAAGCAATTTGAATTCAAAATCGGCAATTTTCATTTAAATTCGAAACTGCGATTTTTAAAATATAAAGAAGAGGAGCCTATTAAATTATCACCTAAAGAAAATGAGCTTCTAAGGTTGCTGGCCTTGCATGAAAATGATCTTATGCCCAGAGAACTGGCACTAACAAAAATATGGAGAGACGATAATTATTTTACCTCCAGAAGTATGGATGTTTATATTGCTAAATTGAGAAAATACCTGAAGAGAGATGATGTTGTTGAAATCCTTAACATTCATGGTGAAGGCTTCAGGTTAGTGGTGAAGAACGGGCAATAGAGAACACACAAACAAATTATTAAAGGCATTCTTTTGAATGCCTTTTTTAATGGCCTAATTTCTCCAGAATACTGTTGATGATCTGGGTTGGTTCCTGTTCAATAGATACACAGATCGCATTTGTGGGTGGTTCTAGGACTTCGAATTGTGATCTTAAAAGTTCAGCTGGCATGAAATGGCTACTTCTTTGCTTTAGTCTTTTTAGTATAACATCGTAGCTACCTTCCAGATATACCCAGATCGGTGAAGGATCCAGGTCACTTTCAATAATGTTCCTATAGCTCTCCTTTAAAGCAGAGCATGCAATGACCGCGCCATGATCTCGATGCTCTTTGCAAAGCAAATTAAGGTCCTTTAACCAGGAATAACGGTCATCATCATTCAATGGTTCTCCTTTAGACATTTTTTGGATGTTCTTTTCAGGATGATAATCGTCCCCGTCAAAAAAAGAAAGCGAAAGAGTTGTTGCCAGCATTCTACCAATGGTAGACTTTCCACAACCGGAAACTCCCATGATCACGAAAATATTTTTTGATGATTTAATCATACTAGTTTTCTCAATTCTTGTTTCACATCTTCCACTATTAAATGAAATGGCAGATCATAGGGGACCCATTTAATCGAAGTGTTTTTCCTGAACCAGGTGCCTTGTCTCTTTGCAAAACGGCGGGTGTTTTTTTTAATTTCTTCTACTGCATGCTCTAGTGAGCAGTATCCATCCAGATATTTGAACAATTCCTTATAGCCAACTGTTTGAAGGGCATTGAGGCCTTTAAATTCCTTTAGCTCCTCAACCTCCTTTAGAAGTCCGGCTGCCATCATAGCATCTACACGCTTATTGATCCTTTGGTAGACTACTTCTCTTGGGGCATCTACACCTATTATCACAGAATTAAAGGATCTTGAGATATTTTTTCGCCCAAGAAAAGAGGAATAGGGCTTCCCCGTGGCACGCCAAACCTCCAGCGCTCGCAGAATGCGCTGCGGATTTTGCATATCCACTTTCTGGGAATATAGAGGATCAACAGATACCAGTTCCTTTTGAAGCGGTTCCAGACCATTTTGAGCAAGCTCTTTGTTGAGCCTTTCACGAATGGAGGGATCAATCTCCGGAAAGGAATCCATGCCATAAAGCACGGCATCAATGTATAAACCACTACCCCCAACCATGATCACCAGATCATGATTTTGAAAAAGCTTATCCAGTAGCTTCAGGGCATCGCGTTCAAAATCGCCTACCGTATAGCTATCTTGTATGCTTTTGTGTTGAATAAAGTAATGAGGGGCCATTTGCAGTTCCTCCTTATTTGGGACGGCAGTACCAATATGCATTTCTCTATAGAATTGTCTGGAGTCTGCAGAGAGTATCTCGGTCCTGAAATGCTTAGCCAGCTTTATTGCCAGAGCCGTTTTTCCTATGCCGGTTGGGCCTGCAACTACCAAAAGGGTCTTTGGTGCCATTAGTCATGTTTTAACCTAAAACCACATACCCGGCAGTATTCGGCATCATTGCGCAAGATCACCGTGCCACATTCAGCACAGGTCTTTTCTTTCTTGTCCTTTTTGTTCTTCTTGTTCCTTTTGGTCTCTGTAACATATTCGGCACTGACAATCCCGGTAGGAACAGCTATAATTCCATACCCAACGATCATAATAAAGGTGGCGATGAATTGTCCCAATCCTGTTTCCGGGGAAATATCTCCGTAGCCCACTGTTGTAAGGGTTACAATGGTCCAGTAAACACTATGAGGAATACTATTAAACCCATGTTCCGGGCCTTCTACCAGATACATGATGGTACCTAATAGCACAGATACAATAAGCACAAAGAACACAAAGACAAAGATCTTTGTCCTGCTTGCTTTTAGGGCCCTTAACAGATTATTGGACTCACCAATGAACCTTACCAATTTCAGTATCCTGAAGACCCTAAGTAGTCGTAAAGCCCTGAAGGCCGACATATACTGGGATCCTCCCACAAAAAAAGACAGATACTTAGGAATGGTAGACAGAAAGTCGATCACTCCAAAAAAACTAAAGATGTACTGTTTGGGAGATTTAATACATATGATACGCAAGATGTATTCTATGGTAAATAAAATGGTTACAATCCATTCAGATATATCAAGAAAGTTGTGATATTTTTCATCATATCTCGGGATACTCTCCAGCATAACGAT
The DNA here is from genome assembly GCA_024639765.1 of Eudoraea sp. Classification (GTDB taxonomy): domain Bacteria; phylum Bacteroidota; class Bacteroidia; order Flavobacteriales; family Flavobacteriaceae; genus Muriicola. The sequence goes on along the minus strand of JAHEHU010000005.1, from coordinate 19,504 downwards.
AATAACACTGTAAACAATAACAACCAGTAATACAATGTCGAACATCTTGCCCGCCGGCGTATGAGTCCCATAGATGATCTCATGCAACTTGTATTTCCAGTCTTTTTTAGGTGCAGATGTATTCAATATTCTTAGTTGAGTTCGATTATCTTTATAACCTTTTTATAGTTTATATACGCTTCTACCTCTTGCACGATCTTGGCGTTACCTTCCATTGGGGTCATTATGGATTCTAAGATATGAATATTATTTATTTGATAATTAAGATCATAAAAGCCAATACCTTTTAACTTGCCATTTTTAATGAGAATAGCACTTCGTTCGCCCAATTCTCTTCCTTTATCCACAACCATGATATCCTTCCCCGCAAGACTAATGACTTCCTTTTCTAAGGTCTCTATGCCAGTGCGATCTATGGAAATTGAGATTTCCTTTTTGTGAGTAGGATATTTCGGAGAATTTCTTTTTAGTTCTTCATTCACTTTTATAAATGCAATGAGTTCATTTCCGGTTCTTTCAAAAGTGATCTTTCTGGTTTCTTTCTGTAGACTTCTTGCCAACTTGGCATTGGAAGTAAAATGTTCATTTACACGCTTTTTAATATTGGTGCTCTTCCCCATGTAAATAACCTTGCCATCTTTATTGTGCATATAGTATACCCCTGTTTCTGAGGGCATCAAATCAACCAGTTTTAATTGTCGCTGCGATAGTTCGCCATGCGTCTCAGCTCTTATAACCTTTGTGATGATGGTCTTGTTCAGATCTTTTGTCAATAAGATCTTGAATAGCTTTAATGTAGCCAGGGCATCTCCATTTGCACGGTGGCGATCACTTACGGCAATGCCTAAAGACCTCACTAATTTACCAAGACTGTGAGATTCAGCCTCAGGGATCAATGTTTTGGCCAGCGCTACCGTGCAAAGGGTTTTGCGTTCAAAATTATAACCTAATCGCCTGAACTCTGTCCGGAGAATCCTGTAATCAAATTGTGCATTATGAGCAACAAGGACGGTATTCTCAGTTATTTCTACGATGCGTTTGGCAACTTCATGGAATTTTGGTGCTGTTTGCAGCATTTTACTATTGATGCCTGTGAGATTTACCACAAAGGGCTGTATTTCGCGCTCCGGATTGATCAATGAAATAAATTGATCTACTACTTTCTGCCCATCAAATACATGTATAGCAATTTCTGTAATGCCTTCTTCATTGTACTTGCCGCCGGTGGTTTCTATATCTAGAATTGAATACATAGGGTATCCTTCATTGAATCTTTCTGTTCATTCGGACCTCTCAGGTCTTATTTCTTGCTCCAAAGATACTACTTCCAATGCGTACCATGGTACTTCCTTCTTCTATTGCGATGATGTAATCACCGCTCATTCCCATAGAGAGTTCAGTGATATCAGGAATATCTTTTTTTAAGGTTTGGAACATACTGCGGAGTGTTGTAAACTCTTTTCTTATCTGTGATGTATTATCAGTAAAGGTTGCCATCCCCATCAAACCTTTGATCTTTACATTGGAAAGGCCTTGTATAACCTCACTATCGGCCAATGCTTCCAATTCATGCTCATCAAAGCCAAATTTGGTCTCTTCTTGGGCAATATGCACTTGTAACAAACATGAAATGACCCTTGCTTCTTTTTTTGCCTGTTTATTGATTTCCTTCAATAATTTTAAACTGTCTACCCCATGGATCAATGATACATAAGGAGCCATGTATTTTACTTTATTTCGCTGTACATGACCTATCATGTGCCATTCAATATCCTTGGGAAGTTCTGACCATTTTTGAGTCATTTCCTGAACCCTGTTCTCACCAAATACACGTTGACCGGCCTCGTATGCCTCCAGGATATCACTGGATGTTTTTGTTTTGGAGACTGCTACCAGGCACACATTTTCCGGTATTTCCGATTTGATTCTCCTTAAATTAGTAGCAATGGACATTATGCGAATTATAGTTCATAGATGGCTATTCCACTTTTGAGCTTAGGTTCAATAAATGTGCTCTTTGGAGGCATTACCAGTTGGGCATCTGCAATAGCTTTTATTTCATTAATGGTAATAGGAACTAAATTAAACCCAACGGCAAAATTCCCCTTGTCTATTTCAGTTTTCATGCGAAGCACATTGTGCTTGCCATACCCGTATTGAATTCTTTTATCATTCCGTAGGTCTTTAATACCTAGAATAGGTTCTAAAATGGTCTTAAAGAGTATATGGGTATCCAATTTACTTAAAGGGTCATCTAAGGGCAAGACATTTTTGCGTAAGTAAAGGGAATAGAATTCCCCATCGAGGTACATACTGAAATGGTGCTTTTTGGAAGGTTTGTAAAGGTCCAGGTCTGTCTTTTTAATTCTGTAGAGTTCGTCTAACTTCACAAGGAAGGACTCTTTAGATTGCCCATTCAGGTCTTTTACAAGCCTATTGAATTCGTAGATCCTGATCTCACTTTCGGGAATCAGGTAGCTCATAAAGTAGTTGTATGCTTCTTTGCCCTGGTGTTTATCATTTCGTTTTTCGCACCATTGTGCCAGGAGTTCAGAAGATGCGCTTCTGTGGTGCCCGTCTGCAATATAAAGACTATCTATATTGGCAAAGGCATCTGTGATCTCTTTTATGGTCTTCTTATCCGATATTTTCCAGAGCCGGTGTGAAGTTCTGTCCGGGGTAGTAAAATTATATACAGTGTCTTCTTTCTTAGTTTGCTTTATGATCCGGGCTACAGAAGGGTGATCTGGATAGGTCATTAAAACAGGCTCTGCATTGAACTTCACGGTATCTAGATATTGAGCAAAGAGTTTTTCCCTGCTTTCAATGGTATTTTCGTGTTTTTTAATACGGTTATTCCTGTAATCCTGCACGCTTGTAGCACAAAATATCCCACAGCAGCTGGTTCCATTTTTGTTTATTTCATAAAGATAAAAGTTCGCCTCTGCATCTTTTACGAAAACCTTTTCCTCCAGGAACTCCATATATCTGTTGTGCACTAATTTAAACCGTTCATCTCCAGATACTTTTTTATGAAATTTGAAACCCGGATTAATGATATGCAGAAAGGAAAAGGGATTGAATTTTAAATTGGCATTTAATTCCTCCTTGGAATAATCCTCATAAGATCGGGACGCTACATGAGCCACTTTATCAGCGGCCGGTCTTATGGCTTTAAAAGGTCTTACAATTGCCATTATGCACGCTTAAATTGTGAAGATACCTGCTCTGCTTTCCTGCTTTCGGTATAGTCGTAGAAACCTTCCCCCGACTTTACTCCTAATTTACCTGCCATTACCATATTTACCAGCAAGGGGCATGGGGCATATTTAGGATTTTTAAAGCCATTATACATTACGTTCAGGATAGATAGGCATACATCTAAGCCAATAAAATCTGCCAGTTGTAATGGTCCCATTGGATGCGCCATACCTAGTTTCATCACAGTATCTATTTCGAGTACGCCTGCAACACCATTGTACAACGTTTCAATGGCCTCATTGATCATTGGCATTAATATCCTATTGGCTACAAATCCGGGATAGTCATTCACCTCCGTTGGGGTCTTTCCTAGTTTTGTGGATAGGGCCATGATCTGTTCAGTTACTTCATCAGATGTTGAATATCCGCGTATGATCTCTACCAACTTCATTATGGGCACGGGATTCATAAAGTGCATTCCTATGACCTTTTCAGGTCTTTTGGTAACAGAAGCTATATGCGTTATTGATATGGAAGAAGTATTGGTGGCGAGGATGGAAGAAGGAGGACAGGCAGCGTCTAATTCTTTAAAAATCTGAAGTTTAAGGTCTAGATTTTCTGTGGCAGCCTCCACTACAAGATCCGATTCTGCAGCTCCAGTCTTTATATTTGTATTGGTAGTGATATTTTGTAGGGCAGATTTAGAATCCTCGGGACTAATGTCACCCTTTTTTACCATCCGGTCCAAATTCCGGCTAATAGTTTCCAGGCCCTTTTTCAATGCCTCTTCTGAGACATCTACCATGGTCACCTTAAATCCGTTTTGAGCAAAGACATGCGCTATCCCATTTCCCATGGTCCCTGCACCTATTACAGTTACATTTTTTATCATATACAGGAGTTTGACTAATCTATTTAAAATGATTCAATAATCTGCAATGCCACTCGCAAGGCCTTGGTGCCATCTGCCAGACTTACTTGGGGAATGGTATCCTCAGTGATGGCATCGGCAAATGTTTCAAGTTCATCAAGAATGGCATTATTGTTCTCGATGGACGGATTTTCAAAATAAATTTGTTTTTTAATTCCTTCAGCGTTTTGTAATATCATGTCGAATTCACCTGGTGTTTCCGGAGCATCCTTCATTTTTACCACTTCTACCTTTTTTTCAAGAAAGTCGACAGAAATGTAGGCATCTTGTTGAAAAAACCTGGATTTCCTCATGTTCTTAAGCGAGATCCGGCTTGCAGTAAGATTTGCCACGCATCCATTTTTAAAGGCTATTCTGGCATTCGCAATATCCGGGGATTTACTGATCACAGATACACCGCTGGCGTGGATCTCCTTTACTTCCGATGGTACTACACTTAAAATGGCATCAATATCATGGATCATTAGGTCTAGAACAACGGGAACATCTGTACCCCTGGGATTGAATTCAGCTAACCTATGTGTTTCAATGAACATTGGGTTATGTATAGAATCCTTAATGGCGGTAAAAGCCGGATTAAAACGTTCAACATGCCCAACCTGGCCTTTAACACGGTATTTCTTTTCAAGAACAAGAAGTTCTTCCGCTTCTTCAAGAGTTTTAGTGATGGGTTTTTCTAGGAAGATGTGTTTCCCTTTTTCCATGGCCTTTTTGGCACAATCAAAATGAGAAAGGGTAGGGGTAACAATATCTACGACTTCAACAGCATCTATCAGAGTGTTGATATTGTCATAATATTGGTATCCAAATTCTGCCGCTACTTTTTTTCCATTAATGGCATCGGCATCATAAAAACCAACCAAATCATATTTAGAGGATTCTTTTAAGAGCCGTAAGTGTATTTTTCCAAGATGGCCGGCACCCAGTACTCCAACTTTGAGCATAGAACTTCATTTTTGTCAAAAATACGCAGATTAATCCTAATACAAACTAAGCTGAGAAATACAAAATGTGGTAACTTTACCAATATCAATCCGAACCCAAGAAATACAAAATTTTTTGAAAGACACCTTCAAACACAAAGGAATGAGGAATCAGTTGGCAGAACTGGTTGCTTCCAAGGGCATTCATAATAAAAAGGTCCTTGAGGCCATTCGTACCATTCCAAGACATTTATTTATGGATAGCAGTTTTGAAGACCATGCCTACCAGGACAAGCCGTTTCCTATTGCTGCCGATCAAACGATCTCTCAGCCATATACGGTAGCATTCCAGACAGAACTATTGGAGGTAGAACCAGACCATAAAGTATTAGAAATAGGCACGGGTAGTGGTTATCAGACTGCCGTTTTACTGCATCTTAGGGCCAAAGTGTACACCATAGAAAGACAACGTGAACTTTTTAAGAAGACCAATTTGTTCTTTAAGAAAATGGGATACAGACCAAAGAAATTTGTATTTGGTGATGGGTATAAGGGATTACCCGAACAAGCTCCTTTTGACAGGATCATTGTAACGGCCGGCGCGCCGGAGGTACCCAAAAAATTACTGGCTCAATTAAAAGTAGGAGGAAAATTGGTCATCCCGGTAGGGGAGGGAGATCAGGAAATGTTGCGTATTACAAGAAAATCTGATACTGAATTTGCCCGTGAAGCATTTGGCACGTTCCGTTTTGTGCCACTGCTTGAAAATAAGAATTAAAGGGATCAAGGCTTTGTCTCCGACCTTTACCCGGTACGTGAATTTGGATTCTTTACAATGGAATCCTAGTTGTTAAAGCTTTTTTTGATCCGGTCTAAGCGAACTTTGCTCTCTCTGTTTTTAATGGATTCGCGTTTGTCATATAATTTTTTTCCTTTTGCAAGGGCTATTTTCATTTTGGCCAGACCCTTATCATTCATAAAAACAGCTAGCGGAACAATGGTGAGACCACTTGTAGTGACCTCCTTATGTAATTTTTTTAATTCCTTTTTATTCAGCAAGAGTTTACGTTCCGCTTTTGGTTGATGATTAAAGTGGGAAGCATGAGAGTATTCATCTATCTGCATATTAATTACAAATAATTCTCCCTTTTCATTAAATTCACAGAAGCTCTCAGTGATAGAGGCCTTTCCAAGTCTTATCGATTTGATCTCGGTACCGGCAAGCACTATACCGGCAATATAGGTATCGAGCAACTCGTACTGAAAACTTGCCTTCTTATTTTTAATATTTATCTTATTCTGCATGTTGGCACAAAAATAAGAACAAATCTTCGAGCTCCTATGCCCATTTTATGGAATAATCCCTGTTTCTTTGCATCGTAAACACGAATTTATCAGCTATGTTAAAATACTATTTCTTAGTGTTCTTGTCCTTAATCTTTTGGTCTTGCAAGAAAAGCCCGGGAAGTGGAGATGTACAAAAAATCATTGATACCTCTATTGAAGTGGCTGGCGGAGACCTCTATAAGACAAGTAATATTCGCTTTAGATTCAGGGATAAGGAGTATACTCTGGAACGTCAAAAAAGCAACAAAACGTTAAAGAGAATACAGCTTACAGATTCTGGGATAGTCACGGATATTAAGAATGGAAATGATTTTACACGCCTTCTCGATCAGGATACTATTCCGGTCACTGATAGTATGGCAACGGTTTATGGCAATTCTATTAATTCCGTTCATTATTTTGCACAGTTACCATATGGCCTAAATGATGAGGCCGTACAGAAAGAGTTTTTGGGCAAAAAAGAAATAAAAGGAAAGGATTATTATAAAATAAAGGTAACGTTTGATCAGCAGGGGGGCGGTGATGATTTTGAAGACGTGTATATCTATTGGATAGATGAAAAAACCTATAAACCCACCTATTTAGCCTATGAATTCCATGTGAACGGTGGTGGAATACGCTTTCGGGAAGCGTACAACGAACGATATATAAACGGGCTGCGTTTTGTTGATTATTACAACTTCAAACCCAAGGGGAAAGCCGCGATCGGTCAAATAGAAGGGCTATTTGAAAAAGGGGAACTAGAATTACTTTCTAAAATAGAATTAGAGGATATTGTGGTTAGTCAGGGCAATTACAATTGAATGTCAACCGCATATCGGTAGTCATGTCCCCAATTTGTTGCACGATAAACAGGCTGCCATTGTCCGTGTCTTCCATTGAGGGGTATTTTTCTTCTCCTATCATCTTGTTTACAAAATCGGGAGTTGTATTACTATGGCCTACAACTAAAACATTCTTTCCGATATTTTCAGCCTTGAATTCTGCAATATTGATCATGGATGGATCATAATACTGACGTATAAGATCATTTTTCACCTCTGTTGGTGCAGCTGTCATGGTGGTACGGGCATAATCTGTGGTATAGATGGCATTTATATTCGCTTCTTTAAGGATCTCTGCCCAGTGCATAGCTCTTCCCAGTCCTTTTTGATTAAGCTCAGGATCACTGTTTTCAGGATCACTCCTATCCTTTTCCGCGTGCCTTATAAAGTAAAAAGTAGAAACTTCAGGACCTATCTCTGTGCCTTCTACCTTAGATTCTTCTTTACAACTATAAAATAAAGTGAACAATGCTAATAGAATAATCAGTCCCTTTGGTCTCATATTAATGTGGTTTTTCTAGTGGGTTTCGTTCTAATACGTAACTTTACTATCGTAAAAATAGTATGAATTTTACTTTTTTGTATCCTTATATGCCAAAACTACTTATAATTTTCTTTGCGCTTCTAATAAGCGGTACTGTGATAGCTCAGGATGTACCGTTACCCCAGGATCTCAGGCAATACAATTTAACTCAATTCAATAGCAGCCTTTTAAATCCCAGTTTTACACTAGACAGAAATAATCCACAGTCACTGTCTTTGTGGACGCGTTGGCAATGGCAGCAAATTGATGCGGATCCTACTACGGTTTTTATAAATTATTCCCACAGACTTAAGGGAAACGCTGCTTTTGGTGTTGGATTTTTACAGCAAAATACCGGGGTATTTCTTCAAACGGGCGGGATATTAAATTATGCCTATGAATTCAATTTCACAGAGGATTTTAAAATCGCTATGGGTTTAAATGTAGTAGGATTTCAACAAGAACTAGCAGATAATAGATTTCAACAGGGACCGGGTCTGCCAATTCTGAATAATGGTCCTGCTTTTGTGCTACAGGCATCTCCGGGAATTCAGCTGGGGTACGAAAATTTTCGTTTGGGATTTGTGGGCGAAAATATAGTGGATTATAATGTCACAGACGGTGGGAAGAATAATGGATATGAAGAAAAAATATTTCTGGCACATGCCAGCTATGAATTTTCAATACCGGGGTCTGGTGTGTTTGAAGGATCATATCTTAGGCCCATGGCATATATAAAAACAGTGCCTACATTAGATACCCAATACGGAATGAACACCCTATTTGCCACCCAAAAATTGTGGCTACAAGCCGGCTATCACAATTTTTATGGGGTATCTGGAGGAATAGGGGGCACTTTTTTTGGCAAATTATCAATCGGGGCCCTCGCAGAATTTGGCACCTCTCAAGATCTGGATGGCAAAGAACCTACTTTTGAGATCGTAACTTCTTATCAATTCGCGGCACCGATTGTTCGAGATGACATCTCGGAATTAGAACAAGAAGAAGAAATACTGCAACCTTCTGAAATGGAAGAGGAAACCGAAATTGAAAAGGAAAAGAAGCTTAGCAGAAAAGAACGAAAAGCGCTGGCTTTGGCAGCAGCGAAAAAGACCCAGGATTCTCTTTTACAGCTTAGAAGAACCCAAGACTCCATAGCTGTGGCCAAATCAAAAGCTGCAGCAGCAGAAAATGAACTACGATTAAAGGAATTACAACGAAAAAAGGATTCTTTGGATACAGTAACAAAAGAAAAAGAGGTCGCTGTAGAAGAGGTGCCTGCGGCAGAACAACCCAAAAAAGGAGAGCGGTTTGAAGAGGCAGTTCTTACAGAAGATATACGACCCGGCTATTATTTAATTGTCAATATATTTGGAACCAAGACTTATTATAACAGGTTTATGCAGAGTTTAAAGGATAAGGGCCTAGATCCTAAGTCGTTTTACAGGACTGAAAAGAAGCATAATTACGTATATCTCGAACGATACGATAGTCTTCAGGAGGCCAGAAAAGGGAGGGACAGCAAGTTTTTTGGAAAATATCAGGAGACTATATGGATCTTCAGGGTAAAAGCACAATAAGTCTAATTCCTTATCTCCTTTTTTATAAGAAGCTCCAGATAGGCAATGGTATTGATCAGGTATTTCCTGTCTCCAGAAATGGTAGCCATGGCGATAGCCCCCTGAATCATTGTAAATAACTGTTTTGCAAACTGCAGAGGTGGTACAGGTAACTTCAATTCTCGTGTATTTACACCTTTTTCTAAAACCAGCGCGATCTTGCCTTCAATAGTGTGTAAGGTTTCTCTCGCTGCACCTTCTAATAGCTTGTTATTGTATTTTGCATCTACACCAACATTCAGGATAGGACAACCTCCCAAAGGTGCCGTAAACTCATCGTAGTGTCTATAGAAGTTGGTAAGCCGGAAAAGGGTATCCAGAGCGTTGCCACCACCGTTCAATTGTTCGTCTATGGCCGCCAATAACTTTGTACTTTGGTATTCAAAAGCTGCTAATGCCAGGGATTCCTTGTTTTCAAAATTACCGTACAAAGCACCTTTGGTAAGGCCGGTGGCTTCCGTAAGATCGCTCATGCTGGTACCTATATAGCCTTGTTTATTGAAAATAGGCGCCACTTTCTCGATAATATAAGCGGAGGTACGTTCGGCTTTGGTGGTCATGAAGGATCTATTTTTTACGAATATAAAAAATCTAATTCCTGCACCGTACATATTTTAATTAAAAAAGGCATCCGAAGTCTTTTGAATTCGGATGCCTTCTATGTAGGAATTTTAAGAAAAATTATTCAACCAGTTCTGATTGATTCCGAAACACCAATCCATTATCGAAAGAATCTATAAGGATGATACTCTCTGCACTAATGGAGCCACCTAAAAGTTCCCTCGAAAGAGTATTCAACACTTCTTTTTGTATAGTTCTCTTAATTGGCCTGGCCCCATATTGTGGATTATAGCCTTTGTCCGCCAGATATTGAATGGCTTCTTCGGTGGCATCAATAGTAATATGCTGTTTACCAACGATTTTTTTCAGGTGTTCTAACTGTAATCTCACTATCTCAACAATATTTTTCTTACTCAAAGGTGTAAACATGATGATGTCATCTATCCTGTTCAGAAACTCGGGCCGTATATTCTGCCTTAATAATCCCATAACCTCTATCCTTGCAGCCTCTGTGGCGCTGTGAAGGTCCTTTACATTTTCAAAGGTCTCCTGAATGATGTGGCCACCCATGTTACTGGTCATAATGATGATAGTGTTCTTAAAATCGGCCACCCTGCCTTTATTATCTGTTAGCCTGCCCTCATCCAATACCTGCAACAGAATATTAAAGGTATCCGGATGCGCTTTTTCAATTTCATCCAGAAGAATTACGGAATAGGGGCGTCTTCGGACCGCTTCGGTCAATTGACCGCCTTCATCATATCCAATATATCCGGGAGGAGCTCCTACAAGTCTGCTCACGGAATGTCTTTCCTGATATTCACTCATGTCTATACGGGTCAGTGCATTTTCATCATCAAAGAGATAATCTGCCAGCGTCTTCGCCAATTCGGTCTTCCCAACCCCTGTGGTTCCAAGGAACATAAAGGAGCCTATTGGCCGTTTTGCATCCTGCAGACCTGCCCTGCTTCTTCGAATGGCATCCGATACTGCCTCAATGGCTTCATCTTGCCCAACTACTCTTTTGTGTAGTACTGTTTCCAGTTTCAAAAGTTTCTCACGTTCACTTTGAAGCATCTTCGTTACAGGAATGCCTGTCCATTTAGCAACTACTTCGGCAATGTCCTCATTGGTTACTTCTTCTTTGATCAAGGTTCCTCCCTTTTGCTCCTCTGCCAGGTCTATCTGAAGGTTTTCGAGCATTTCCTGCGCTTCTTTTATCTTTCCGTATCGCAATTCGGCTACCAGTCCATAATCACCGTTACGCTCCGCACGTTCTGCCTCCATCTTATAATTCTCGATGTCTAGCTTTGTTTTTTGGATGGTGTCTATGACCGACTTTTCACTTTCCCATTTGGCATAGATATCATTTCGTTCCTCTTTTAGGTTCGCAAGGTCTATATTCAGCGCCTTAAGTTTGGCGTGGTCTTCCTCACGCTTTATAGCTTCGATCTCAATTTCAAGCTGCATAATTTTCCTATCCAGCACATCGAGGTCCTCCGGTTTACTGTTGATCTCCATCCTCAGTTTAGCGGCTGCTTCATCCATCAGGTCAATAGCCTTATCCGGTAAAAATCTATTGGTTATATATCGTTGAGAAAGTTCTACTGCTGCTATTACGGCTTCGTCTTTAATACGGACTTTATGGTGTGCCTCATATTTTTCTTTGATGCCCCTCAGGATGGAAATGGCACTTTCCGTATCGGGCTCATTGACAACAACCTTTTGAAAGCGTCGTTCCAATGCCTTGTCCTTCTCAAAATATTTTTGATATTCGTCTAGGGTAGTTGCCCCAATGGCGCGTAACTCACCTCTTGCCAATGCTGGTTTTAATATATTGGCGGCATCCATGGCTCCCTGTCCGCCGCCGGCCCCAACAAGGGTATGGATCTCGTCTATAAATAAAACAATGTCTCCATCGCTGGTGGTCACCTCTTTTATTACAGACTTAAGACGTTCTTCAAACTCACCTTTGTATTTGGCACCTGCAATTAAGGCACCCATATCCAAAGAGTAGATCACTTTATCCTTCAGGTTCTCCGGGACATCTCCCTGAATAATCCTATGGGCTAAGCCCTCTGCTATAGCAGTTTTACCTGTTCCTGGTTCACCCACCAACATGGGGTTGTTCTTGGTACGCCTAGACAGGATCTGCAAAATTCTTCTGATCTCCTCATCTCGACCAATGACAGGGTCTAGTTTTCCACTATCTGCCAGTTCGTTGAGATTTCGGGCATATTTATTTAGTGAATTATAAGTTTCTTCCGCACTTTGAGAGGTAACCTTGGCTCCTTTACGCAATTCTGAGATAGCGGCAAGAAGATCTTTTTCGGTAATTCCCTGATCCTTTAGGATGTGTCCAATTTTACTTTTGGACTTAAAAATGGCCAGTAGAATATGTTCTAGTGAAACAAATTCATCATTCATTTTTTTGGCAACGATACTCGCCTCATTCAAGGTTTTGCCGGCTTCTTTGGAGAATTGTAACTCGCCGCCGGAGACACTAGGGATACTTTCCAATTCCTTGGACAGGATCTGTTCTACCAGGCTGAGGTTAACGTTTAGCTTCTTTAGGATAAAAGGAAGTACATTCTCATCAATTTCTGTTAAAGCCTTAAAAAGATGCTCATTCTCTATCTGAGGATGCTTCATCTCCTGAGCCATTTGCTGGGCCATTTGAATGACCTCCTGAGATTTTATGGTAAAATTGTTGATATTCATTGTTATGTATTTTTAGTTCTAATGTCTATTTTTGCTATCAATAGGTCAACAATCTTACCATTTACATGGAGCAGACAAAATGACCGATAAATAGGCTAAGAATCAGACAATTAGACAGGTAGCCCCAGTTGGGTTACCGGAAAAACACAAGATCAGAATGGGATTATTTGATTTATTTAAAAGAAATGAATCGTCCTCTGTGGCGAACACAAGCCGAATTGAATGGATGCCACTGAATACTACCGGTGAATTGGATGCGCTGGTCAGCAGATCGGACAAGAGACCACAATTAATTTTTAAAAACTCTACAACTTGTGGAATTAGTCGTATGGTTTTACGTTCATTTGAAGCGCAATATGAATTAAATTCAGATCAGGCTGATCTTTATTTGTTACACATTCAACACAACAGACAGCTCTCTAAAGAGATAGCAACAAGGTTCCAGGTGCGTCATGAGTCTCCACAACTCCTTATCATAAAAAATGGGAATGCGGTAGGCGCAACTTCCCATGGGGCTATATCCGAAATATCGTTAGAGAAATATCTATAAAAAAACCCGGAGGTGATGCCTCCGGGTTTGTATATTTAGTTGAATCGGTGTCTGACCACGATCTCTTTGAGTCGGGCTTTTAGATCTTCCCCCGCGTCGTACACCATTTGTTCATTGGAAGGAAAAGGAACGGCGCCAAGATTTAACAAGGCTATTAGATTATTATCCAGGGCTCTTCTATCTCCATTGTAATTGGCATATACATGTTGAAATACAAACTCACTAGCTAGTGGATAGGTATTCAATTGCTGTTTCGTTTGAAGATCAATATAGCTTACAGTGCCTGTTACCTGCGCAAGTTTCTGTTGAGTGAATTGATAATAGTTACAGGTAACCGTCTTGAAATTATCTACTTTAATTTCGTTTCCAAGACTATCTTTTACCAGGTTCCCATTCTCATCTTCCAGGTATTTGTAACCATCAACTACTTGTTTTTCCTTAATGAATTGTTTTTCATTCACTTGTTCAGGTGAAATATTGATGTCTCTAAAAGCAACCTGCATTTCATAATCATATTTAACCTCATTTAAGGGGTTACTATGATATTGTGTCCAAAGGTCATCTAACCCATAGGTATTGAAATTCAACAGTTCCTCTTCCAATCTGTTAGGGATCACCATTTGAGTATCATTGATCATCTTCACTTTTACAAAATCCAGTCCTTTTTGGTAAGCAAGTTCCATTTGTTCCTTGGTATCCCCAAATCCGGGATTGATCTCATCTAAATATCTGAAATCCTCATACGCCCTTCTATAATCTAATTTACTGGACGCATTGTTGTATAAGGACAAGGCATTGTCAAATAAATATTCTGATAGCCTATCCTTGGAATCAATGATGACCTCATCGAAATTTTTAAAGTTAAATCTGGCATCTCTGCCTTCATCCCGGAGATAAAGGGGTAACAAAGGTCTTATGCGTTGTTGAATATTCTTCAGTTGAGAATATCCTTTATAAATAGCTTCAAGGTTTGCAGGATTTCCATCTTTCTCTAAATAAGAGATATTCTGGAGCTCTCGTTCCATGTTCTTGCTAAAGGCTTCTTCGAGCATTAGGACATATGGCTGATGGCCTTTTTTGTCCTTATTATCTGCAAGATTTCTCAGCGCGCTGTTTATAGCTTGCTGGTAATTTCCTGTATTAATAGCCTCCTGCGTTTTTTTTACACCTCCACAGGCAATTAAAAAAACAATGACCGATAGGTATAGTAATGCTTTTTTCATGACGTTTTGTTTTATGGTTTGATAGGGCATAACCAAGAGCCGTGCCAAAATAATCCAAAATCATAACGAAAAAGGTTAAGGTATCGTATACCTTCGATGAATTACACTACTAAAAAAAGGATGGTTACTATTTATTCAGGTCTATAGCGGGTAGAATTTTAGTAGAAATTTCCCCAAATCCTATACGCACTCCATTTTTTGCACAGTGCCCCTTCATCACCACAGTATCGTTATCGGCAATGAATTTTCGGGTACTTCCGTTCTTAAGGGTGATCTCCTTCGTTCCCTGCCAGGAAAGTTCTAACATGGAGCCATAGGAATCTGGAGTAGGTCCAGAAATAGTGCCACTTCCCATCATATCACCGCTATTGATTTTGCATCCATTGATTGTATGATGGGCCAACTGCTGTGACATGGTCCAATACATATATTTAAAATTGGTATTGCAGACAGTTGTCACAGATCCATCATCGGTTTTAATGTCTACCTGGAGCTGTATGTCAAAGCTTTTGTTGCCCTTTTGTTTCAGATAGGGCAGTGGTTCCGGATCTTGCTTGGGACTCTCAACCCTAAAGGGTTCCAGTGCATCTAAGGTTACTATCCATGGAGAAATGGAAGAAGCGAAACTTTTTGCCAAAAAAGGTCCAAGGGGTACGTATTCCCATTTTTGAAGGTCCCTTGCGCTCCAATCGTTAAACAAGACCATTCCAAAAATATAATCCTCTGCCTCGTCTACCGAGATGGGTTCTCCAAGAGCATTGGCGTCAGTAGTGATGAAAGCCATCTCCAACTCAAAGTCGACCAGCCTGGATGGTCCGAAAACAGGTTTTTCGGCACCTTTTGGCAGTGTTTGTCCATACGGCCTCCGTACAGGAGTTCCGCTTGGAATGATGGATGAACTGCGGCCGTGGTAACCAACAGGCAGGTGCAGCCAATTGGGCAATAAGGCATTTTCGGGATCGCGGAACATCTTACCTACATTTGTAGCATGCTCCTTACTGGAGTAAAAATCTGTATAATCACCAATTTGTACGGGTAATTTCATTTCTATCTCGTCCATTTCAAACAAGACGATCTTTTGATGATCCTTATTCTTTTGTAATTCCTGATTATTTTTTTCAAAAAGTTCACTTATCCTGTTTCTAACCAGACGCCAGGTCTTTTTTCCATCAGAAATGAAATCATTTAGCGTATCCTGAAGGAAAATATCATCTGTCAGAGGAATTTCTTTAAAGTATCCCAGTTGATGTAAAGCCCCGAGGTCAATGGCATGATCTCCTATCCGCGTTCCTATGGTAATTATATCATCTCTGGTTAGAAAAACCCCAAAAGGGATATTCTGTATTGGAAAATCAGAATTTTCGGGAACAGCTAACCAGGAAGATAAAGAAGGGTCATTGGCTTTTAACATGGTATAATTGTTAATTTATATTTGATAAATTCCTGATCAAATATATTATATTCTCACCATTAACAATGTGCAATTTGTACTTTTACGCTTTAAAAGAAAGAAAACATCATTTATGAAAAGGGATACGCAAATATTTGAACTGATCAGCGCTGAAAAAGATAGACAATTGAATGGGATTGAGCTTATTGCCTCGGAAAATTTTACAAGTCCGCAGGTTATGGAAGCAGCTGGTTCTGTTCTTACCAATAAATACGCGGAAGGCTATCCCGGGAAGCGTTATTATGGGGGCTGTGAAATAGTAGATGAGGTAGAAACGATTGCTATTGAGCGTGCTAAAGAGTTGTTTGGCGCCGTTTATGCAAATGTACAGCCTCACTCCGGCTCACAGGCGAATGCGGCAGTTTTTCAAGCCTGTTTGCAACCCGGCGATACCATTCTGGGATTCGATCTTTCCCACGGGGGGCATTTAACACAT
Source organism: Eudoraea sp. (assembly GCA_024639765.1). GTDB lineage: Bacteria > Bacteroidota > Bacteroidia > Flavobacteriales > Flavobacteriaceae > Muriicola. The sequence goes on along the minus strand of JAHEHU010000005.1, from coordinate 3,195 downwards.
GGCTCACCCGTTAACTTTTCAGGAAAATTATATCGCCCCGTCTTTTATGGTGTGGAAGAGTCTACCGGAATGTTGAATTACGATGTTATTCAGGAGATGGCGCTTAGGGAAAAGCCTAAACTTATTATTGCCGGTGCATCTGCCTATTCCAGGGATATGGATTTTGAACGATTCAGGAAAATAGCGGATAGTGTAGATGCCTTATTGCTCGCAGATATTGCTCATCCTGCCGGATTGATCGCCAAAGGTATCCTGAACGATCCTATTCCGCATGCTCATTTTGTGACCACAACCACTCATAAAACCCTTAGAGGCCCAAGAGGGGGATTAATACTAATGGGGCAAGACTTTGAAAATCCTTTCGGTATCCGATTGAAGAACGGAAATCTTCGTAAAATGTCCGCTCTGATAGATCTGGCGGTATTTCCCGGCAATCAGGGAGGCCCATTGGAACATATTATTGCGGCCAAAGCAATTGCCTTTGGAGAAGCCCTTACTGAGGAATTCTTGCATTATATGATTCAGGTAAAAAAGAATGCTGCAGCCATGGCGCAGGCGTTCGTGGCCAGGGATTACAAGATCATATCGGGTGGTACAGATAATCATATGATGCTTATTGATCTTCGCAACAAAAATATTACAGGAAAGGAAGCTGAACATGTTTTGGTAAAGGCCGATATTACAGCGAACAAAAATATGGTTCCTTTTGATGATAAGTCGCCATTTATTACCTCCGGAATCCGTTTTGGCACCGCGGCCGTTACAACACGTGGGTTAAACGAAGATGACATGCAGATCATTGTATCTTTTATAGATGAAGTACTTTCGAATCCGAATGATGAAAAAGTGATCTTAGAGGTAAAAGGAAATGTAAATAAGATGATGAATAAGCGCCCTCTTTTTACAGATTTAGCAAGTTTAGATCTCCAGAAATAATGTTTTTCCTTTTGAGGTCATAAATGACTGCCTGGGTATGCTTTTCAAAATATAATCCCCAGTAAGAATAATATCCCTTATCCACTATTCTTGTGGGATTGGCCAGTCTACTTAAATGATTCCCTGCGGAGACCTCTTCATATACTGGAATAAAGATCTCATTGGGTGTTTCAGTAAGGTGGCGAGTGAGATAAACATAATTTTCTGCTAATGTGCTGAGAATGGCATCCAATTCGTGCTCTATACTTTCCGGGCCCTGTTTTTTGATAATTATATGGCAGTCTTTCAGTATGAAAGAAAGTTCTTCAACATCTATAAAGGTTTGATTGATCTCCCTTATGCTTTGCATATGCTGACTTAGCACGGTTAGCCCTTTATTCACCATTATAGGTTGATTAGTTCCCCACGTTCCTTGTTGGATATGAAAGAGAACTTCATGAAGGCCAAGGGCACAGTTCAGTTCAATTACAAGATTATTTTGTTCACAACAAACACTAGAATTACGAATGTTTACATGAGAAAAAAAGTCTTTTTCAAGGCTGTTTTGAAGTGATTCTAGCCCCAGAATATCCCTGCTCCCTTTGTCTTGGGAAGTAAATTGGACCTTAACTTTCTTAAACCTATGAGACATAGCAACTCTTTTATAGGCATTCAAAGTAAAGTTAATGTTAATTTTCGGCAGTACACTACACGAAAACCATACACTTTCTAAGGTTTTCCTTAAAAAAGCTAGCTATTTCCTTCTGATTCTTACGCTTTCGATTAAAAAACCCGAAAATTAAATGAATCCTCTGTTGCGGGATGCGGTGATCAACGCCTGATCATTTTGTTTTTCAACACCAAAGAGTGATTTTAATTGGCGTTTTCTGTTTTCAATTCCGGGAAGGGAGAGGGAAATGAATTTCACCATGTCTTTGGTCTT
>JAHEHU010000005.1:0-1237 GCA_024639765.1 Eudoraea sp. | reverse complement strand
CACTTGTTTATACTTCCTGCAGGTCCTTAGGTAAAGATATTTCTTTTTTTGCTTCCTGCGAAATATGTTTCAGGGGGATTTCTAAAAGAACGGTTGTGCCTATTCCCGGGGCACTTCTAAGATACCAACGGCCATTGATCTTTGCCATACGTGATTTGATATTCTTATGGCCAATTCCGGCCTTGCCTTTAGAAGTATCAAAACCACGTCCATTATCCTGAATACTGATCTGTATTTCATTCTCATTGCTCTCAAAAGAGATATAGACGGTAGAGGCGGCAGCGTGTTTAACACAATTCTGCAAACTTTCCTGCAATATTCGGTAAAGGTTGATCTTTGTGGTCCCCTCCAGATTATCCCAATCCAGGTCTTGATCAAAACTGAAGTGATATTTTATTGTGGCGGGTTCACATATATTCTTCAATAAGTCTTCCACAGAACTCATAAAGTTATTCAACTTCTGATAAGAAGTATCATTTAACTCATGGGAGATAGAACGGATCTCCTCCTGAACATCTTTTAATTTCTCTATAGCCTGTTCCCGTAAGGCCACGGCAGCTTCATCTGCCTTTTTATTAAGTCCCAGTAAGATCATTCGCACACCATTCATTTCTCCAAGCACTCCATCATGAAGTTCTTCTGATATACGTTTTTGCTCAGATTGCTTTCCTTCTTCCACTTTTTGTTTCTGGGCTAGCATAAGGTTAAAGATCTCCTGGTTGGCTTCCTGTTGTTGTTGCTGAAATTTAAGTCGCTGGTTCTTTATGCGTTGAATTACAATTATAAAAAGAGCCAACGCTAACAATACTACTCCAGCTGATATACCTATCCAAATTAACTGTTGCCTTGCCAGTTGCTGATTTTCTGCCAGGGTCTCGTCTGTTTCAAAACGGATGCGATTGAATTTATTCCGGATCCTGCGTTCTTCCTGTTGCAGGCTGTCCGAGACCCGGATATATTCCTTGTTGTAGCTACTGGCATTGTCAGGATCCAGTTCGGCCAGTAGTTTCAGCGACTCCATATACCGCAGGTTATTGTTAATATCCCTTGCCAGATCGCGCGAATTCTGGGCATAAACAAAGGCATCTGGGGTATTTCCTTCTTCTTTGAAATACAATGCTAAATTGTAGTAATTAAGGGAAAGGCCCTCCAGGTCATTTATACTGTCCCGGATGACCAACGCCCTTGTAAGATCATCTTCTACGGAGGCTGTTTCGCCCAATTGTAGATTGGTCAT